>JBOHII010000078.1:0-3225 GCA_050725955.1 Pseudolabrys sp.
CCGCACCAACCTCGACTACGTGATGTACATCTGGAAGAAAAACGCCGACGGCAAGATCACCTATGTCGAGTGCCCCGGCAACGACTGCTCGAAGGCCAAATAGACCTCGCGCACGTCCGAGATGCGAAAAGCCCGCCGTGACCGGCGGGCTTTTTGTTTGCGGACGTATTCGCTTTGCGATGCTAGCCAATCTTGCCGAGCGCGGGAAAGACCTCCAGCAGCCAGATGCTCAGCTGGCTGATGCTGCCGGTGAGGAAGGCGATGCCGGTCAGGACCAGAAGCGCGCCCATCGCCTGCTCGACACCGCGCATGTACTTCTTGAAGCGTGCGAGAAAGGCGGCGAAGGGCTCGATGAAGAGCGCGGCAACGATGAAGGGAATGCCCAAACCAAGCGAATAGACGGCGAGCAGAGAAGCGCCGCGCACGACCGTCTGCTCCGACGCCGCCACCGCCAGGATCGCGGCGAGGATCGGCCCAATGCATGGCGTCCAGCCGAAGGCGAAAGCCAAGCCCATCATATAGGCACCCCACAACCCGACGGGTTTCGCCATCTCCATCCGCTTCTGCCGATGCAGCAACGCGATGGGCGTGATACCGAGGAAGTGCAGGCCCATGACGATAATGACGATGCCGGCGATGGTGGCGAGCGGTCCGGAATAAGCGCGGATCAGCGAGCCGATCACGCTGGCACTGGCGCCGAGCGCGACGAACACCGTGGAGAAGCCGAGTACGAACAGCGCGGCCGCCAGCACGGTCTCGCGCTTGACGCGGGGTCCCGGCTCCTTGTCGGCAATGCGCTCCAACGACGTGCCGGCCAGGAACACCAGATACGGCGGCACCAGGGGCAATACGCAGGGGGAGAGGAAGCTGACCAGGCCCGCGAGCAAGGCGGTCACGATGGAGACATTGCCGTTCATGGCGCCTAGATGCCCCGGCAAGTATGGCGGTGGCAAGTCAGCGGGCGCGGGTCTGACTTATGTGTGATCGGCCGTGATAGCGCTCAGCTTGCCTCTCCCCGCTCGGCGGGGAGAGGGTGGCGAGCGCCAGCAGGCGCGAGCCGGGTGAGGCGCCGTGCATTGCCCCTCACCCGGCTTCCTCGCTACGCTCGCAAGCCGATCCCCGATCAAGTCGGGGACAGGCTCTCTCCCCGCAACGCGGGGAGAGGTGAAGGAGAAATTATGCGCAACCTCATCACCGACATTCCCGGCCTGCGGGTGGGCCAGACCGGCGATGCCAAGCTCGGCTCGGGCACCACTGTGGTGGTATTCGACGCGGCCATTACGGCAAGCGTCGATGTGCGCGGCGGCGGGCCGGGCACGCGCGAGACCGCCCTGCTCGACCCGGCGCAGACGGTGGAAGGTATCGATGCCATCGTGCTGTCGGGCGGCTCGGCCTTCGGCCTCGACGCCGCCTCCGGCGCGCAAGCCTTCCTGCGCGAGCAAGGTCGCGGCTTTCAGGTCCGCGAGGCGCGCGTGCCGATCGTCCCGGGCGCGATCCTGTTCGATTTGCTGTCCGGCGGCGACAAGAACTGGGGCCGCTATCCGCCCTATCGCGAGCTCGGCTACGAGGCGGCGAAATCCGCCGGTGCCGAATTCGCGCTCGGCAGCGCCGGCGCGGGGCTCGGCGCCACCACGGTGAACCTCAAGGGCGGCATCGGCTCGGCTTCCGCGCAGACACGCGATGGGCTGACAGTGGGCGCGGTCGTTGCGGCCAATGCCGCCGGCAGCACGACCATCGGCACAAGCGAGCATTTCTGGGCGGCGCCGTTCGAGCAAGGCAAGGAATTCGGCGGGCGCGGCTGGCCGAAATCGCTCTCGGCCGACGATTTGAAATTCCGCAGCAAGGGCGCCCCGCGCGAAAACACTACGCTCGCCGTCGTGGCGACCGACGCCAAGCTCAGCAAAGCGCAATGCAAGAGATTGGCCGTGATGGCGCAAAGCGGCCTGTCGCGCGCGATCTATCCGGTGCACACCCCGCTCGACGGCGACGTCGTGTTCGCCGCAGCGCTCGGGGCAAAGCCGCTGCCCGACCCGGTCTATTCGCTGAGCGAACTTGGCATGCTGGCGGCCAACGTACTGGCGCGCGCCATCGCGCGCGGCGTCTACGAAGCGAGCGCCCTGCCCTTCCCCGGCGCGCTGCCGAGTTGGAAGGATAAATTCGCCCGCTAGAGAAACCGCTCCGCCCGATACGGCGACGGATCGCAAAACGGAGTGTCGCCCGTCATCATCTCCGCGATCAGACGCCCGGTGGCGGGCCCGAGCGTAAGCCCCCAATGGGCGTGGCCGATGGCGAGCCAAAGGCCGTGCTGGCCGGGCGCGCGCCCAATGACCGGCCGCGAATCCGGAAACGCCGGCCGCGCCCCAAGCCAGGTCTTGTCGTCGGCGCGTTCGCCGAGCGCAAACAGTTCGCGCGCCTTGGGCATGATGCGGTCAAACTGCACCGGCGTCGGCGGCGCATCGCGCGCGGCGAATTCTACGCCGGTGGTCATGCGCAACCCCATCTCCATCGGCGTGATCACGTAGCCGACCTCGGCATCGAGCAGCGGCCTGGTCAGGCGCGCATCGCCGGCGCTGCGGAAGTGGCGGTGATAGCCGCGCTTGACCGTCAGCGGAAACTTCAGCCCCAACGGCGCGAGCAGATCCCCCGCCCACGGCCCGAGCGCCACTACGACTTCGCGCGCATCGACCCCGCCCTCATTGGTCTCCACCCGCCACCGGCTGCCGGCGCGGTGCAGCGAGCGCGCGTCGCCATTGAGCGTCACCCCGCCCAGCTTGAGAAAGCGCGCGGCATAGGCGCGCGTCACGCCTAGCGGATTGCTCACGCTCGCGGCCTGCGGCCAGAATACCGCGCGCGCGAATACCGGGTTGAGCGATGGTTCAAGCGCTTGCGCGCCGGCCACGTCCATTGCTTGCAGCGGCAGGCCGAATTCCGCCGCAAGATCGAATTCCGGCTTGAGCGCGGCGAAGGCGCGCTTGCTGCGATAGATTTTCAGCCAACCCGTCTTGCGCAGGTAACGCGTGGCGCCGGCTTCCGCCATCAGCGTCTCGTGCTCGGCGACCGCACGCGCCATCAAAGGGCGGATCAGGCGCGCGGTTTCGATCAGACGCTGCGGCCGCGACGCGGCGCGGAACTTGATGAGCCAGGGCGCGACCTGCGGCAGGTACCGGAGGTGGTAAGTGGCCTCGCTCGCGCGCTTGAAAGCGATACGCGCGAGCGCATCCAGCC
>JBOHII010000079.1:0-4016 GCA_050725955.1 Pseudolabrys sp.
TCGTCGACCAGTTCCGACCATTCCGGCATGAACAACGCCTCGCCGCATTGCGCGCATTCGATCTGAGTGCGGGGCCGGGCTCGCTTGGCGGTGCCGCGAGCATAGTTGAGGTCCATAGGGCGTCCTCCGAGTTTCTCTCGCGGCCCCCAGCCCCTTTTTTATTTTTTTGAGCGTAGCACGTTGCGTTCGGGAGTGAAGCAGCAAGGCTGACGTACCAGAACCGATTCCGGTGAAATATTTGCGACGGATATGAACAGATTGAGTCAAAGTTGCGGCACGCGGGGTCTTTCGCTATATCGCCGCTGACCTCGGAACGCGGGAACGGCTTTGGCACAATCGGATCACCATGGCGCAGGCGGGTGGTACGCCGCGCGCTATGCGCCTTATGCGCTGTGGATCCTGCGCATCGTGGTGGCTTTGTTGTTTCTGGAACACGGCACCTCACGGTTGTTCGGCTTTCCGTCGCCGCTGCCGACACCGGCACTGTTCACATTGTACTGGTTTGCCGGCGCCATCGAATTCGCCGGCGGTGCGCTGGTCGCGGCCGGACTGTTAACGCGGGTGGCCGCCTTCATCATGGCGGGCGAGATGGCCTTTGCTTACTTTCTCAGCCACGCGCCGAACGGCTTCTTCCCGATCCTCAACCGCGGCGATGGCGCGATCCTCTATTGCTTCATATTTCTGTATATTGCCTTTGCCGGCGCCGGGCCCTGGAGCCTCGACGCGCTATGGAGGCGCCGGCGCATGTAGCGCATGATGGTTTTGCGATGACCGAGAAAACCCTCGTCAAGCCGCGCACCAAGACCAAGACGCAAACCCAGCGTCCGCCGCTGTGGAAGGTCATTCTGCTCAACGACGACTACACGCCGCGCGAATTCGTCGTCGAGGTGCTCAAGGCGGTGTTCCGCATGAACGAGAGCCAGGCCTACAAGGTCATGATGACCGCGCATCAGCGCGGCGCCTGCGTGATCGCGGTCTATACCAAGGATGTCGCCGACACGAAGGCGAAGGAGGCGACCGAGATGGGCAAAGCCAAGGGCTATCCGCTCTATTTCACCACCGAAAAGGAAGAATAGCGCCGCCGCCGCGGGTTCCGGATCGTTCTAATTATCGTCAACTTGTCGCGGCCGGACTAGGTAGTTCTACATAGCCGCGGCCGTTAAATACCGCCGGAGTTCTTGCAAGGGGGTTCCCATGCGAGAGTGGTATCTGGCCTTGGCGCCGGTCGCAGCGATTGTCTATTTCATCATGTTCCCCGACCAGTTCGACGCGCTCATCGGCTGGGCCGGAGGGTTCGTGCATTAGCGGGCAGGGCCGTCCCCGCCGCGCACGTCCCTATCCGCGTGCTAAAAACCGGGCCGCGCCGGGGAGGCGTCGCCATGGCCGGACAATGCACGCACGCGGGCGCAATCAAGGACGTGACGCCGTCGGCGCGCGGCTGCGAGGACTGCCTGAAGACCGGCAGCCCGTGGGTGCATCTGCGGCTCTGTCGCATTTGCGGCCACGTCGGCTGCTGCGATGACAGCCCCAACCGCCACGCCACCAAGCATTTCCACGCGACCCGCCACCCGATCATCGAGGGCTACGATCCGCCGGAAGGCTGGGGCTGGTGCTATGTGGACGAGAAGATGGTCACGCTCGACCACCCGACCAAGCAGGTCGGGCCGATCAAGAGGTGGGTGTAAGGGGGCTTCTTGCCGCAACGCATTCTGATCACCGCCGGCGCCGCCGGCATCGGGCGGGAATTCGCCCGCGCCTTCGCGACCAACGGCGCCAAGGTGTTCGTCTGCGACAACGACGAGAAATCGCTCGCCGCGTTGGCGAAAGAAATTCCCGGCCTCACCGCGCAGCGCTGCGACATGGGCAAGCGCGCCGAGATCGAGCGCATGGTGCCCGAGGCGGTGCAGGCGCTCGGCGGGCTCGACGTGCTCATCAACAATGCCGGCATCGCCGGGATGACGCTCCCCGTCGAGCAATACCCGCCCGACGACTGGGACAAGGTGATCGCCGTCAACCTCACCGCCATGTTCGACGTGTCGCGGCTTGCCATCCCGCACCTCAAGCAATCGAAGGCCGGCTGCATCATCAACATGGCCTCGATCGCCGGGCGCTTCGGATTTCAGAACCGCTCGCCTTATGCCGCGACCAAATGGGGCGTGATCGGGCTGACCAAGACGCTGGCGATGAAGCTTGGCCAATGGGGCATCCGCGCCAATGCGACCGCGCCCGGCGCGGTCGAAGGCGACCGCATCGTGCGGGTGTTCCAGGGCCGCGCGCAGATCAGCGGCAAGTCGATGGAGGAGGTGAAGGCGGACGCCTTCGCCGCGCAGTCGATCAAGGCGATGATTGATCCCAAAGACATCGCGCAGCTTGCGGTGTTTCTGGCGAGCGATGCGGCGAAAAGCATTTCCGGGCAGGTGCTGCCGATCGATAATGATCGGCAGCGCGCCTGAAGCCGTGTTCAGAAATAACCGGCGCGCCTATCCGAACACCAGAAACAACACCGTGCCGGCAGCGAATATCGCGAGCCGCACAAGCGGCGTGACCACCGACGACAGCGCAAAGACGATCAAGCCGGTCACGGCGACCGGGATCGTCAGCGCCGGCAGCACGCCGACATCGCGCCCGACCGCGGCCTCGGCCGCCAAGACGCCGAGACCCCAGCCGAACGGCAGGGCCATGATGACGGCGGCGGCGACGACGAGCCAGGACGGGATGCGCATGCGGCCCCCTTTGCTGGAAGGTCGGCAGGTAGCGGCGAGTCGTCGTTGACTGTCAATCCGGCGGTCACCCTGCCGTCCGGCCGTGTGCGCCCTATTGCCCGCAATTCCACATGTAGCCGATTGGCGTCCGCGTGTAGCACGGGCCGAAGCCGCCGCCGTTCCAGCGCCCGCGGTAGTAGCGCGGCCAGGCCGGGCCGTAGTAACGCGGCCCGTACAGCCGGTCGTAGTGCTCGAAGCGCTCGCGCGCGACCACCTCGGGCGGCCGGTAGCCGGGCAGGAAGCCGTATTCCCGCTCGTGGCGGGTGAGGGGGCGCTTTTTGTGCACGACGTGTTTTTTGGTCGCCGTGGCGGGCATGTCCGCCGTCGCAGCGGCAGCTGCCGGTGCGAGAGACAGCGCAAGAGCGACGGCGAAAGCGGCTGAAAGAGCGCGTGCCATGAATGTCCTTCTAGCACGATTGTGCAGCGGCCATAGGCGGTGCCGTTCGTGGTGGAAGTGAGACGGTAAAGCAACAGGGACTGTAAGGCGCGCTATCGGTGCGGGCTGCCCGATCATGCAGGACGGATGAACATTATTCCGCCGCATGCATGCGGGCGCGCGATTTGCCGCGCACTGACGGCCGGATCAAGGCCTCGGCCGGAATGCCCCAAGCGCGGTGCAGCTTCCAGGCCATCTGCATGGTGAGGCGGCGCCGGCGCGACAGGATGTCGGAGGCGCGCTGGCGCGAGCCGATCAGGCGGCCGAGTTCGGCTTGCGTGAAGCCGCCGGTCTGCATGCGCCAGCGTAGGGCATCGACCGGATCGGGCGGCTCGATCGGCCAGCGCTTGCGCTCGTAGTCCTCGATGACCAGCGCCAGCAGGTCGAAGCGGTCGGCCGCCGCCGTGCCGGGTTTCGGCTCGCGCTCGAAATAGCGCTCGATCTCGGCGAGCGCGGCCTTGTGCTCGGCATTGTTGCGCAGCGGGCGGATCATTTTTTTCGCTATTATTTTTTTCGCCATGACACGGTCTCCGGGTCGATGCGGTCGTACGCGGCATGGGTGCCGATGAACTTGATGAGCACGCGGCCGAACATATAGGAGGCGTGCACCACCAGCCGGTATTTGTTGCCGGCGAGGTCGAAGATCAGCCGGTTGTCGCCGACGAAATCGACGGTCGTGCCGAACTGCCGCCTGACGTCTTGCGGCGTCCGCCAGCGCGCCTTGCTGACGACTGCGAACCAGACGCGGATCGGCCCTTCCGCTTGGCGGTGGCGCTCCCAGAACTGAACAAGCGTCCTGCGGGCGATCACCTGCATAT
>JBOHII010000080.1:0-14889 GCA_050725955.1 Pseudolabrys sp.
TTGGGCGCCGAACCACCGGCGCCGGTTTCGAAAAGACCGCCGCCCGCCAACAGCGGAACGATCGACAGCATCTTGGCCGAGGTGCCGAGTTCCATGATCGGGAACAGGTCGGTCAGATAGTCGCGCAGCACGTTGCCGGTGACTGAGATCGTGTCCTGCCCTTTGCGGATACGCTCGAGCGAAAACTTCATCGCATCGACCGGCGCCAAAATGCGGATGTCGAGCCCTTTTGTGTCATGGTCCTTCAGGTATTTTTCGACCTTGGCGATCTCCTGGGCGTCGTGCGCGCGGTTCTTGTCGAGCCAGAACACCGCGGGGGTGTTGGTGAGGCGTGCGCGGCGCACGCCCAGCTTCACCCAATCCTGGATCGGCGCGTCGCGGGTTTCACACATGCGGAAGATGTCGCCGGTTTCCACGGCGCGCTCCAGGAGCACCTTGCCGCCCTCGGCGACAACGCGAACCTTTCCGTCCGTGGGAATCTCGAATGTCTTGTCGTGCGAGCCGTATTCCTCGGCCTTCTGCGCCATCAGCCCCACATTCGGGACCGTACCCATGGTCATGGGGTCAAAGGCGCCGTGCGCCTTACAGTCCTCGATGACTGTCTGATACAGCGTCGCGTAGCAGCGATCCGGGATCACGGCCATTGTGTCGTGCAGCTTGCCGTCGGCGCCCCACATGCGGCCGCCTTCGCGGATCATCGCCGGCATCGAAGCATCGACGATCACGTCGCTGGGCACGTTCAGGCAGGTGATGCCCTTGTCGGAATTGACCATGGCGAGGCCCGGCCGTTTCGC
Organism: Pseudolabrys sp.; assembly: GCA_050725955.1. Taxonomy (GTDB): domain Bacteria; phylum Pseudomonadota; class Alphaproteobacteria; order Rhizobiales; family Xanthobacteraceae; genus Pseudolabrys. The sequence goes on from JBOHII010000080.1 coordinate 795, forward strand.
ATATTCGGCCGCGATGTCGTCCTTGATCGCCTTTTTCTCCGCCTCCGGCAGCGTCTCGATCTTCGTCAGCAGGTCGCCGAAGCCGTTGTTGAGATTGACGCCGAGCTTCTTAAGCGTGGCGGCGTGCTTCTTGATCACGTCGGAAAAGAATTCGGAGACGACATGGCCGAACACGATGGGGTCGGCGATCTTCATCATGGTCGCCTTCACGTGCAGCGAGAACAGCACGCCTTCCTTCTTGGCGGCGTCGATCTCCTTGGCAAAGAAGGCGCGCAGCGCCTTGCGGCTCAAGACCGCTGCGTCGATGATTTCGCCGGCATCGAGCGCCGTCTTCGCCTTCAGCACCGTGACCTTGCCGTCGGCGCCGATCAGTTCGATACGGACGTTGGTCGCCGCCGGAACGGTGGTCGAGACTTCGGAGCCGTAGTAATCGCCGCTCGACATGTACGCGACGTGCGATTTGGAATCGGGCTTCCAGGCGGCCATCTTGTGCGGATTGTCGCGGGCGTATTGCTTGACGGCGCCGGCGGCGCGGCGGTCGGAATTACCTTCGCGCAAGACCGGGTTGACGACGCTGCCGAACACCTTGGCGTAGCGCGCCTTGATCTCCTTCTCGGCGTCTGTCGTCGGGTTATCCGGATAGTCCGGAACGGCGTAGCCCTTGCCTTGCAGTTCCTTGATCGCGGCCTTGAGTTGCGGGATCGAGGCGGAAATGTTGGGAAGCTTCATGATGTTGGCTTCAGGCTTCAGCGTGAGCTCGCCGAGTTCGGTGAGTTCGTCGTTGATCCGTTGCTTCGGGCTAAGGTTCTCGGGGAAGCTGGCGAGGATGCGGCCGGCCAGCGAAATGTCCTTCAGGTTTACCGACACGCCCGCCGCGCCCACGAAGGCTTTGACGATTGGCAGCAGGGAATAGGTCGCGAGCGCCGGGGCTTCGTCGACTTTTGTCCACATGATTTCGAGATTTGGCATGCATGCACCTTTGGTCGCCGTGCTTGTTTGGCCCGAGCGGAAACTGGACATTGATGGGCGCGGGGATATGGCTTCTCCCTCGGGCCCTCGATTGAATTATTCTCGGCGCTGACACCGCCAGCCGGGAATTCGACTAACGGGGGGTTCCGGCGCGCGCCCTATAGCATCCGTACCCGGCCGGTGAAAGCCTAGTTAGCCGGCGCAAAATGGCCGCAGCCCGGTCAAAACCGCGCATTTCGAAAGCGTCAGCGGCGGCAGGATGATAGGAGCTGCATCGATTCAGACTAAAACGATTATGATTTAGGCAAGACCGCCATACCGTTTCGTGGAGAACGCCTTTATGCCGGGCGCCGGCACCGACAAGACCAAACGCTGGATCGAGCAGCCAGGACCCGTGGTGGTGTTGGTCGAGCCGCAGCTCGGCGAAAACATAGGCGCGGCGGCGCGCGCCATGGCCAATTTCGGTTTGTCGCGGTTGCGGCTCGTCAAGCCGGTGCAAGGTTGGCCGAACGAAAAGGCGCGCGTGATGGCGGCGGGCGCCGACCGCGTGCTCGCCGCCGCGCGCCTTTATGACAGCCTGGCCGAGGCGATCGGGGATTGCACATTTGTGTTAGCCGCGACGGCGCGCAATCACGATCAGGCAAAGCCCGTGGTCGGGGCGGCGGCAGGCGCAGCCGAGATGGCGCCGCGGGTCCAGGCAGGCGAGACTGTTGCGGTGGTTTTCGGGCGCGAGCGCAACGGGCTCGAAAATCACGAGGTCGCGCGCGCCGACCGCATCCTCACGCTGCCCGTCAACCCGGCCTTTGCCTCGCTCAATCTGGCGCAGGCGGTGGTGATCGTTGCCTATGAGTGGTTCAAGCAGGCGGAAGGAGCGTTGCCTTTCGCCATGCCGGAAAAATCGCCGCTCGTGGCAAAGCAGCAGCTCGATGCGTTTTTCGCCGATCTCGAGCGCGAACTCGACAAGGTCGAATTTTTCCGGCCCGAGGAAAAACGCGGCACCATGGGCGTCAACCTGCGCAATATTTTCCAGCGCATGCAGCCAACCCAGCAGGACGTGCGCACGCTGCACGGCGTGATCACGGCAATCGCGCAAGGGCGAAAAGGGCCTGCGCGGGGCGGCGTACTCGACGGCGCCGGCGCCGAGAAGCTGCGCGATCTGTTGGCCGAGCACGAGCAGGCCCGCGCGCCGTCCGAGCGCACGCCGTTGCGCGGCCTGCCGCGGCTGCTGCGACGAAATCCGACGGATGCCGAGCGTGCGCTATGGCAGGCGCTGGTCAACGATCGCCGCTTTGCCGGACGCGGCTTCAAACGGCAGGTGCCGATCGGCCCGCATATCGCCGATTTCGTGTCATTCCCGCTCAAATGCGTGATCGAGATCAAACCGGCGGCGGAGACCGCAGCGGCCGCTGCCTCGCGCGGCGACAAACGCACCTGGCTGGAGGCGCACGGCTATCGGGTCAGCGAGGTGAAGGCGGCAAACGTCGAGAAAGATGTCGGCAAAGTGCTCGACGCGCTCGCCGCGGTCATCGCGGACGCGCGTTAGATCGAAACCGCCGCCAGCCGCTCGGCCCTATCTCGGGCGCTCTCCGGCAAAGACGGCCGCGCAGCCCGCAGACAGCCGGGCCATGTTCCAGTGCAGGCAGGCTGTGATGCGGCGTACATTTGGAATTTCCGGTCCGCAGAACCGCAAAACATCCGGGCGGCAGGCCGCCCGTTGTGCCGCCGTGCCGCGATATTCGCCTTGGGCCTGATGCTGTGCCCAAACCGGCGACGCCGATCCCGCGCCGACCGTTGTACAAATGAACGCCACATGCAGGAACTTGACCAATGTCGATGTCCGTTTGCTCTTTATGGAACTCGCCACTGGTTGACCGCTCCCCACTAAGGCGGACTTGCTTGATATGTCCATGGTCATGGTGATGAGGCCGCGCCCTTGCCTTTCAACGCCTTCAATTGCGCCGCCGCGCCGTCGTGCAGGAAGCCGGTGTCGCTGCCGACGGTGATGAAATTGAAGCCACGCCGGCTCATGGCCAGCGCGCGCTCGGCGTCGCGGCAGTAGATTCCCGAGATTTTGCCAGCGTTTTTTGCAGCCGCGCCGATCCGGTCGATGGCGCGCTCCACCTCGGGCGCGCTTACGTCCTGCGACCTGCCGCCGGAAAGCGCGGTCGAGAGGTCGTAAGGTCCAATGAACAAAGCATCGATGCCGGGGGTCGCGGCAATGGCGTCGACATTGGCGAGCGCCGCGGGCGTTTCGACCATCGCCAGCGTGAGCGTGCCGTCATTGGCCTCGCGCAGATAGTCGACCGTCGCCGTCTTGCCTTGCAGCGCCATGGCGCGTTGCGGGCCCCAGCTGCGCTCGCCGAGCGGGGGAAACTTTGCCACCGTGGCGAATTGACGGGCATCCGCGGGGGAATTGACCATCGGCGCGATGATCGCCTCGGCGCCGAAGTCGAGCGCGCGCGAGACGAAAGCGAAGTCGTTGAGCGGTACCCGCACCACCGGCGTGCTGCCGGCGTGGTGCAGCGCGCCGACGCCGGCGATGACCGAGGCGGTGTCCCACAGCCCGTGCTGCATATCGAGCACGACGGCGGCAAAGCCTTCGCGCGCCACGGTTTCAGCCACGATGGGGGAGGCGAGCGAGCACCAGGCGGCGTAAACGGTTTCGCCCGCGCGCAGGCGGCGGGCGAGGGAAAAGGCCGCCACGTCAGCCGCTCGTCTTGATCTGCGCGATCGCCTGCGCCATCAGCTCGTCCATGGTGCGGCGAATGTCTTGGTCCGCAATGATGACTTTCTTGCCGTCGAAGTCCTTGCGAACTTTCATAAAAACATCGTGATCGCCGGGCTGCTCGAAATCGGCCATGACGACCTCTTTGGCATAGGCCTCGGCCTGCGGGCCGGCCATGCCCATCTTTTCGGCCGCCCACATGCCAAGCAGTCTATTGCGCCGCGCGCCGGCCTTGAATTTAAGCTCCTCGTCATGCGCGAACTTCTTCTCGAAGCCTTCTTCGCGCTTGTCGAAAGTCGTTGTCATGTCGCCCTCGATCGTAAACGCATATGAACTTGAGCCGCCTTGCATATCGCTGTGCCACCGTCAAGGCAACAAGCCGGCGGTTTGATGACGCGCAAACGCCAAGTGGAAAACGGGGGACACCCTCGATTGTGCTGCCGCGGACGATCGGCTAGGTTGACCTTGTGCCCGGACCGTTTTAGCGCATTTGCAAATGGCCGGTCCCGCCGCCGCGGATCTCGCTACGTCACGAAAAGGAGCCACGGCATCCAATGGACTTTCAAAACCCACGGTACACTCCGATGAGTCGCCGCCGCCGCATCTATGAAGGCAAGGCGAAGATCCTCTATGAAGGCCCCGAGCCTGGAACGCTGATCCAGCACTTCAAGGACGACGCGACCGCCTTCAACGCCAAGAAGCACGAAGTTATCGAAGGCAAAGGCGTTCTCAACAACCGCATCTCGGAATACGTGTTCCAGCACCTCAACGATATCGGGGTGCCCACCCATTTCATCCGCCGGCTCAACATGCGCGAGCAGTTGATCCGCGAGGTGGAGATCATCCCGCTCGAGGTGGTGGTACGCAATGTGGCTGCCGGTTCGCTGGCAACCCGCCTTGGCATCGACGAGGGCACCCAGCTGCCGCGCTCGATCATCGAGTTCTATTACAAAAACGACGCGCTCAACGACCCGATGGTGTCGGAAGAGCATATTACCGCCTTCGGTTGGGCTTCCCCGCAGGAAATCGACGACATCATGGCGCTTGCCATCAGGGTCAACGACTTCCTGTCCGGCCTTTTCCTCGGCGTCGGCATCCGCCTGGTCGATTTCAAGATGGAAACCGGCCGGCTGTGGGAGAACGACGTGATGCGCATCGTGGTGGCCGACGAGATTTCACCTGATAGCTGCCGGTTGTGGGACATAAAGACCAACGACAAGCTCGACAAAGACCGTTTCCGCCGCGATCTCGGCGGGCTCTTGGAGGCCTATACCGAGGTCGCCAAGCGGTTGGGCATCATGAACGAGGGCGAGCCGCCGCGCGGTGCCGGCCCGGTGCTGGTAAAAGGCTAGGCAAACGCCGCAATTCGGTCTTTTTGGCCGTGAATTACCCGAAGCCCGGCCTTGTGCCGGGCTTCGGCGTCTTTAGTTTAGGCGTGGACGACCGGGAATTGCCCGGTCCGGCCGGACGACTCATGTCATAAGCGGACGAATATGAAAGCGCGCGTCACCGTTACCCTGAAAACCGGCATTCTCGACCCACAAGGCAAGGCGATCGAAGGCGCGTTGCGCTCGCTCGGCGTGGATGGCGTAACTGCCGTGCGCCAGGGCAAGATATTCGACATCGAAATCGAAGGTTCCGACCCGGCCAAGGCCCAAGCCCTGCTCAAGCAGGCCGCCGACAAGCTCCTGGCCAATACTGTGATCGAGAATTATCGGGTCGAGGTGGTGTGATGAATCTTCTCTTCTCTCTCCCCTTGTTGGAGAGGGTGACGAGCAGCCGAAGTCGGATATATCCGACTTCGGTCTCACTAATGAGTGCCGAACTCGGGTAAACCCGAGTTCAGGTGCGAGCCGGGTGAGGGGTTCTTGCTTCGAATGAAAGTTACCCCTCACCCGGTCCACATGTCGCACGCGACATTCGGACCACCCTCTCCCACAAGGGGAGAGGGTAAGAAGCGGAGAACGTCGCAATAATGAACGCCGCCGTCGTCATCTTTCCCGGCATCAACCGCGAACGCGACATGGCGCGCACGCTGGAACTTATTTCCGGGCGCCCGCCGACGATGGTCTGGCATGCCGACACGGAATTGCCGGCAGGCACCGACCTGGTGGTGATCCCGGGCGGCTTTTCCTATGGCGATTATCTGCGCTGCGGGGCAATCGCCGCCCGCAGCCCGATCATGGATGCTGTGCGCGCCTTCGCCGCGCGTGGCGGGCTCACGCTCGGCGTTTGCAACGGCTTCCAGATTCTGTGCGAGGCCGGATTGCTGCCCGGAGTGTTGATGCGCAACGAGAATCTGCGCTTCATCTGCCGCGACATTTATCTCAAGGTCGAGCGCTCCGATACGCCGTTCACGCGCGGCTACAACGCCGGCCAGGTGATCCGCGTGCCGGTCGCCCATGGCGAGGGCAACTACATCGCCGACGGCGAAACCATCGCGCGGCTGGAGGGTGAGCGGCGGGTGATCTTCCGCTACTCGTCCCCCGACGGCATGATCGATCCGAACTGGAACCATAACGGCGCCATCAACGCCATCGCCGGAATCATCAACGAACGCGGCAACGTGCTCGGCATGATGCCTCACCCGGAAAACCATGTGGAAGCACCGCTCGGTGTCACCGACGGGCGCGGACTGTTCGCCGGCCTGGTCGACGCGCTGGAGAGGGCGGCATGAACCTTACGTGTAGATTGGACCAGTGATCCCCAACGAGCCCAAAATCACCCCCGAACTGGTTGCCGAACACGGCCTGCGGCCGGACGAATACCAGCGTGTGCTCGACCTAATCGGCCGCGAGCCGTCGCTGACCGAGCTCGGCATTTTTTCGGCCATGTGGAACGAGCACTGCTCGTACAAATCCTCCAAAGCCCATCTGCGGACGCTGCCGACCAAGGGCGCGCATGTGATCCAGGGGCCAGGCGAGAATGCCGGCGTCATCGATATCGGCGGCGGTTTGGCTTGCGTGTTCAAGATGGAGAGCCACAACCACCCGAGTTACATCGAGCCCTATCAGGGCGCGGCGACGGGTGTCGGCGGAATCCTGCGCGACGTGTTCACCATGGGCGCCCGTCCGATCGCTTGCCTTAATGCGCTCTCCTTCGGTGCGCCGAGCCATCCGAAAACCCGCCATCTCGTTTCCGGTGTCGTGGCGGGCATCGGCGGCTATGGCAATTCATTTGGGGTTCCGACTGTGGGTGGATCGGTGCGCTTCCACACCCGCTATGACGGCAACTGCCTGGTCAACGCTATGGCGGTGGGCATCGCCGAGAAGGACAAAATTTTCTATGCGGCCGCCTCCGGCGTTCATATGCCAATTGTCTACCTCGGCTCAAAGACCGGGCGCGACGGTATCCACGGCGCTTCCATGGCTTCGGCGGAATTCGGCGAGGACGCCGACGCCAAGCGTCCGACGGTGCAGGTGGGCGATCCTTTCTCGGAAAAGCTGCTGCTCGAAGCCTGCCTGGAAATCATGCACAAGGGCTGCGTCATCGCCATCCAGGACATGGGCGCGGCCGGGCTGACCTGCTCGGCGGTGGAGATGGGCGCCAAGGGCGATCTCGGCGTCACGCTCGATCTCGACCGGGTGCCATGCCGCGAGCCCGGCATGAGCGCCTACGAGATGATGCTCTCCGAGAGCCAGGAGCGCATGCTCATGGTGCTCAGGCCGGAAAAGGAAAAAGAAGCAGAAGCGATCTTCCGCAAATGGGGGCTCGATTTCGCCATTGTCGGCGAAACCACGCCGGGCAAACGCTTCATCGTGCGCCACGGCGGCGACGTCATGGCGGACTTGCCGATCAAGGAACTCGGCGACCAGGCGCCCGAATACAAGCGGCCCTTCGTCAGCGCGGCCAAGCCCGCGGCGATCGACGCGGAGGAGGTGGCGGCGCCGATGGGTATTGCCGACGCGCTGGAAAAGCTGATTGGCGCGCCGGACCTCTGCTCCAAGCGCTGGGTGTGGGAGCAATACGATCACATCATCCTCGGCAATACCGTGCAGCGCCCGGGCGGCGACGCCGCGGTGGTGCTGGTGGAAAACGGGCCGAAGGGTCTGGCGCTCACCACCGACGTAACGCCGCGCTATTGCGAGGCCGATCCGTTCGAGGGCGGCAAGCAAGCCGTGGCAGAATGTTGGCGCAATCTGACTGCGGTGGGAGCGCGCCCGTTCGCCGTCACCGACAATCTCAATTTCGGCAATCCGGAACGGCCGGAGATCATGGGCCAGTTCGTCGGCTGCATCCGCGGCATCGCCGAAGCCTGCAAGGCGCTCGATTTTCCCGTCGTCTCCGGCAATGTCTCACTTTACAATGAGACCAACGGCAAGGCGATTCTGCCGACGCCCTCGATCGGCGGCGTCGGGCTGATCGACGACTTCACCAAATCCGCGACGCTCGCCTTCAAGCGCGCGGGCGAGACGATCCTGCTGGTCGGCGAGACCACCGGCTGGCTTGGTCAGTCTATGTATCTGCGCGATTTGTGCGGGCGCGAGGAGGGCGCCCCGCCGCCGGTCGACCTGATCGAAGAGCGCGAGAACGGCGATTTTGTGCGCGACGTGATCCTCGACGGCACGGCGAGTGCGGCACACGATCTTTCCGACGGCGGGCTGGCGGTGGCGCTCGCCGAAATGGCGATTGTTCACGGCATCGGCGCGGCACTTAACGCCGCGCCCGACGATATCCCGGCGCATGCCTATTGGTTCGGCGAGGACCAAGCGCGCTATCTGGTCACCGTGCCGGCGGCCAAGGTCGAGGCGGTGCTCGAACGGGCCCGGGCGGCGAGCGTGCCGGTGTGGGCAATTGGGACAACTGGCGGCGATGCATTGACGCTGGCGGGCGAGCGCCCCATCCTGGTCATGATTTTGCGCGAGCGTTTCGAGGGCTGGCTGCCGGCCTATATGGCGGGCGAGATGGCAGAGGCCTGAGCGCGGCGGAGCGAACCACCATGGCGATGGACGCCGGCGAAATCGAGCGGCTGATCAAGGCGCGCATCCCGGACGCCCGGGTGACCATCCGCGATTTGGCCGGCGACGGCGACCATTACGCGGCGACGGTCATTTCCGCCTCGTTCAAGGGCAAGTCGCGGGTGCAGCAGCACCAACTGGTCTATGAGGCGCTCAAAGGCCAGATGGGCGGCGTGCTGCACGCGCTGGCGTTACAAACCGCCACGCCGGAAGCCTGACGAGCGCGTAAAGCTCGACCCAGACGCCCTTTTCCGACCGGCACCAACGCTTGCCATGCCGGCTTGAAAAACATTGCCGTGGGCCTCTTGGGGTGGCACTGGAATCTGCGCTACATATATGCCTATGCGAAGCGGCAAGGCCGCGGGCCGCCGCTCAAAAGGACTGAAATCTCATGGGCATCGAGCAATTCATCAACAACGAAGTGAAGGCAAACGACGTCGTGCTGTTCATGAAGGGCACGCCGCAGTTTCCGATGTGCGGATTTTCCGGCCAGGTGGTGCAGATCCTCGACCATCTCGGCGTCAGCTACAAAGGCCTCAATGTTCTCGATTCCGAGGAGTTGCGGAACGGCGTCAAGGCCTATTCGAACTGGCCGACCATCCCGCAGCTCTACGTGAAGGGCGAATTCGTCGGCGGCTGCGACATCATCCGTGAAATGTTCCAGGCCGGCGAATTGCAGCAGGCGCTCAAGGACAAGGGCGTCGCGGTCCGCCAGACGGCCTGAAGCGACAGCCTATGCGCGCCCGCTATTTGCGCGGCTGGCGCGTTACCGGCGCCGACGATTTCGGTGTCCGATCGGCCGGCGGCGGGGCGGTGTGCAGCCGCTGCATGATCAGGTAAATGATCGCCAGGATCAGTGCCAGCCCGATCAAGCTCGGGGTCGGCACGGCGCCGGCGAATTTGATCACATTGTCGGCGACCCCGAGTACGAACACGCCGGAGTTCTGTCCAAGGACGAGATAGATCAGCATGATCGCCAGAATGCCGGCGAAGCCGATTTCGACGAATGCCCACAGATAACGCTTGGTCGTGTCGAGCCTGTCCATCATAACGGACCCCGTGATGGCGCGTGCAATGCTCTCAGGGACGATTGGGTGGGGTAGCATCCCCACCCAAATACGCCGCAACCGGATAGAGGCGTTGCGAACGACTTACGGCGAAACGCGGAGCCGTGATCAGGCCATCGAGCGTTTGGAGAACAGCCAGACGATGATGCCGAGGGCGATGAGCCCGACGATGCCGTTCTTGCCGAGATCGCCGACCAGGGCGACGATATTGCCGGCCACGTTGCCGAGGAACGGCACTTGCGGCCCGGCGAGCAACGCCAGAACAATCCCGAGCGCCAGCAGCATCAGACCTATTTCCGTCAACGAACCGACCCAGCTTTTGATCGCATTCAAGCCATTCATGAGCGATTCTCCCCTAGTTCTGATGCAAGGGCATCAGCGACCGGTTAGTTACTAAATATGGTGATCGACGGCAAGTTAGCCACAATATATTGAAATTGCATAATAATTCGGCGTTTATAGGCGCGCCCCGCTACCGCCTGCTGCCCAATTGCTAGTCATTGTGAATGGATTGATTCGGGGCCGGACGCCGCAAAACAAAACGGCCCCACCAAGTGAGGCCGTTTGTGTATCGCGGAAGCCGATCGATCAGCGCGAATAATACTCGACCACCAAATGTGGCTCCATCTGTACCGGATAGGGCACATCGGTGATCACCGGGATGCGCGAGAGCTTGGCCGTCATCTTGCCGGTATCGACGTCGATGTAGTCGGGCACGTCGCGTTCGGCCAAGGCCTGCGCCTCCAGCACCAAATTCATCTGCTTCGACTTTTCCTTGATCTCCACCACGTCGCCGACCTTGACCCGGTAGCTCGCGATGTTGACGCGCTTGCCGTTCACCTTGATGTGGCCGTGGTTGACGAACTGGCGGGCGGCGAAAACGGTCGGCACGAATTTGGCGCGATAGACGATGGCGTCGAGCCGCCGCTCCAACAGGCCGATCATGTGGGCGCCCGAGTCGCCCTTCATGCGGATCGCTTCGTCATAGATGCCGCGGAATTGGCGTTCGGAGATGTTGCCGTAATAGCCACGCAGTTTCTGCTTGGCCTTGAGCTGCACGCCGTAGTCGGAGAGCTTGCTCTTGCGGCGCTGGCCGTGCTGGCCGGGGCCGTATTCGCGCCGGTTGACCGGGCTTTTTGGCCGGCCCCAGATGTTCTGGCCCATCCGGCGGTCGAGCTTGTACTTGGAGTCCATGCGCTTGGTCATCGCGTCCTCTTTCAGTCATTCGGGGTGAGGAACCGCGCCCTCCTCTGTTCCAGGTCTCCCCGGAACCGACAGGCTGGACCTCGAAAGCGCAAGGTCTTGCCACGGGTCGCGAAACGCCCTGCCAGGTCATTAAAACCCGCAAGGTGCGCGGGTTTTAGGGGGTAGGGGCGCGGGTGTCAAACCGCCGGGGCAATGCTATTCGAAGCCCCATGAATGAGCTCTTTTCGCAAGCCGCGATCGCCGCCTTCCTGCAGGTGATCATGATCGACTTGGTGCTGGCCGGCGACAATGCGGTCGTCATCGGCCTTGCTGCCGCGGGGCTTGCCCCCGAGCGGCGTTCGCGCGTCATCCTGGTCGGTATCGTGGCGGCGACCGGACTCCGCGTGTTGTTCGCCATTTTTGTCGTTCAATTGCTGCAGATTGTCGGCCTGCTGCTGGCCGGCGGCATTTTGTTGCTGTGGGTCGCCTGGAAGATGTGGCGCGAACTGCGCGGGCGCCACCCGCACAACGTCGAGCCGGGACCGACACCGCGTAAGACTTTTTTGCAGGCCACCTGGCAGATCGTTTTGGCCGACGTCTCCATGTCGCTCGACAATGTGCTGGCGGTGGCCGGCGCCGCGCGCGAGCACCTGAGCGCGCTCGTGTTTGGGCTGGGATTGTCGATCATATTGATGGGCGTGGCGGCGAGCCTGATCGCCCGGGTGCTCAACCGGCACCCTTGGATCGCCTATATCGGGCTGGCCATCGTCCTTTATGTTGCCTTGGACATGATCTGGCGAGGCGCTCACGAAGTGTGGCCGCATCTGTTCGGCTAGAACCCGTATCCCTTCAGCGCGGCAGCGAGCGCGGCCGAGGGCGCGCGGCCGGACGTGAATACGATCTGTGGCGGGGAAGGTGGCGCACCGGCAGGGCGGTTGTGCAACAAGTCGGCAACGCGGCGCGCGATCGCCGGCGCCGGATCGAGCCAGTCGACCGGCCAGGGCGCGGCCTTTTTGAAACGCGCGATCAGCAGCGGATAGTGGGTGCAGGCGAGCACCACCGTGTCGGTGCGGCGCCCGTCTGCGTCGATAAAACAGGCGGCGATTTCGTTTTCGATTGCCACATCGGCGACCGGCGAGCCGCCGAGTTCCGCTTCGGCATAGGTTGCAAGATGCGCCGGGCCGACCAGGATGACGTCGCAGCCGGCGGCGAATTCGCGAATCAACGCGCGGGTATATTCACGGCTGACGGTAGCCAACGTGCCCAGCACGGCGATGCGTTTTGATCTCGATTGCGCGCAGGCCGGCTTGATCGCCGGGACGGTGCCGACAAACGGCACAGTGAAGCGCGCACGCAATTCTTTCAGCGCCAATGTGGAAGCGGTGTTGCAGGCCACCACCACCAGATCGGGCGCATGTTGCACGATCGCCTCGCCAATCACCTCGACGATGCGCGCAATCAGGGCTGCTTCCGGCTGGCTGCCGTAAGGGAAGCCGGCGTCGTCCGCCACGTAGACATAGCGCGCATCGGGCCGTGCGCCGGCGACCTCGCGGTAGACGGTGAGGCCGCCGACGCCGGAATCGAAAATAAGGATGGTCGGCGCGGCGGCTGCGGACATGCGGGCGGAATCGCTCCAATTCGATGGCGAAGATAAGACACGCGGTCACGATTGTGACAATGGCAGGCGGGTTCGGAACGCTCCGCCGGAGGCGACGTTAATTGAGCGGTGGGGCGTACTTGGAACTAGGAATGGAACACGGCATGAAACCTTCAACTATCTCGCTGGCCGGCGCGCTACTGCTGCTTTCGGCCGGCGTCGCGGCCGCCGCTCCGGCGACGGTCACCAACGATCTCAACCTGCGCAGCGGTCCCGGCACCGGCTATGGCGTGATCGATACCCTGCCGGCCGGCAGCTCTGTCGATGTGCTCGGCTGTAACGGCAGTTGGTGCCGTGTGGCTACGGCCGAGGGAACCGGCTTTGCCAGCGGCAACTTCCTCGACATGGACGGTGGTGCCTATGCCGCGGCGCCGGGCGCCGTGGAGGTCGAGCCCGGCTACACTTCCGATTACGATTATGAACCGGGTTCGGCCTGGGGTTGGGGTCCAACCGTCGGCATCGGTTTCGGCGGCTATGGCTGGCACCGCGGTTGGCACCACGGTTATCGGGATCGTTGATGGTGGCGGCGATCAGGCGGTTCCGAACACGCGCTTGAAGATCGTGTCGACGTGCGTGAAGTGGTGATCGAGGTCGAACAGCGCCTCGATCTCCCGATCGCTGAGTTTTGCGCGCACGTCCTTGTCGGCTTTGAGCAGAGCGAGGAAATCCTGATCGCCGCCCCACACTTTCATGGCATTGCGTTGCACGAGGCGATAGGCGTCCTCGCGCGCTACTCCCTTCTGGGTGAGCGCGATCAGCACACGCTGCGAATGGATCAGTCCGCCGAGCTTGTCGAGGTTTTTTTGCATGGCCGCCGGATAGACCACCAGTCTGTCGACGATGCCGGCAAGCCGCGCCAGCGCGAAGTCGAGCGTCACCGTCGCGTCCGGTCCGATCATGCGCTCGACGGAAGAATGCGAGATGTCGCGCTCGTGCCACAGCGCGACGTTTTCCATGGCGGGTAGGGCGTAGCTGCGCACCATGCGCGCCAAGCCTGTCAAGTTTTCCGACAGCACCGGATTGCGCTTGTGCGGCATGGCCGAGGAGCCCTTCTGTTTTTCGGAGAAGAACTCTTCGGCTTCCAGCACTTCGGTACGCTGCAAATGGCGGATTTCGGTCGCCAGCCGCTCGATCGAGGAGGCGACGACGGCGAGCGTAGCAAAATACATGGCGTGGCGGTCGCGCGGGATGATCTGAGTGGAGACCGGTTCGACGCGCAGGCCCAAGGCCTTGGCGACATGCGCTTCGACGCGCGGGTCGACCTGCGCGAAGGTGCCGACCGCGCCCGAAATGGCGCAGGTAGCGACTTCCTCGCGCGCCGCATGCAGGCGACGCCGTGCCCGCGCGAATTCGGCAAAAGCCTGCGCGAGCTTGAGCCCGAAGGTGGTCGGCTCGGCATGGATGCCGTGCGAGCGGCCGACGGTGGGCGTGAGCTTATGCTCGAAAGCACGGCGCTTGAGCGCGGCGAGCAGGGCGTCGATATCGGCCAGCAGGATATCGGCGGCGCGCACGAGTTGCACGTTGAGGCAGGTGT
>JBOHII010000081.1:0-15992 GCA_050725955.1 Pseudolabrys sp.
ATACGGTGGTGAGTGCCACATCACCGGCGTCGGGTATCCCTACAGGGACGGTCGCATTTCGCGACGGCGGAATAATCTTAGGTGTTTCTCCAATAATAGTAGGCACTGCAGGGTTGAGCGTTCTAACACTCAACGCCGGTAGTCACTCAATTACCGTGAATTACGGTGGTGACGCCAATTTCATCGGCAGCACCTCGCCGCCGTTAACAGAGAATGTCATCTTCGTCGGAAAGAAAGCGAAAGGTCGTCGATTTTAAATTGACACAATATAGTAAGGCTTGACGCGGCTCTGCGGAAATCGGGTTGGTGGAAGAATAAAGGCGACAGTCTGCTACTGTGGGCGTCTTCGCTTTCAGAGTCGCGATAAGTCACTTTAGCGAACGACGACTGTCGGAAAACTACCGAGCCTAGCGGGGCTGGCGATGTAAAGTCGCGTATGTTCGTCATTGGCCACTGCAATTCAGTACTCATATGCGGGCATATTTGCGGGTACAGAAACGACATCGTAACAAGCTATTGAGATTAAAATCTAATTTGTATAAACGGAGGACGCTCCCTCCGCCGGTACGCTCAGGCACGCTGGGTTACGCGAGAGTGCTCTGTACTACGAGCAGAGAATTTGTTTTGCAGTTACGCTCCCTCCGCCACCTTCCCTGGGGACCCATTCTGTCCTTTCCGAAAAATCCATCCGGCGCAGACTCGCGTCGTGAGGCAGAATCATCACATCATGCGGATCGATGTTTGTGATCCTGCATGAGCTCGGAATGTTCGTCGCCGACATGTTCAAGTCGCGACGCAGGCTCGAAGCTGAGAATCTGTTTCTCCGTCATCAGCTCAACATTGCCTTGAGGCGGGCGCCGGCTCATCTGCGGCTGCACTGTAGTGACCGGGCGTTGTACGATCGGCCGATCTCGCCTGGATCGCCGTGGCAAAATGGCATTGTGGAACGTCTGATTGGCACACTACATCGTGAGTGCCTAGACCAAATGGTCACCTGCGGCGAGGGCGCACCTTCGACGGATTCTTTCCGTCTATGCAGCGTATTACAATCAAGCGCGGACACACTTGGCATTACAGAAAGATGCCCCGTCACGTCGAGCCGTCCAACGGTCTGGCGCCATTGTCGCCATTCCGATCTTGGCCGGGTTACATCGTCAATACGTCCGGATATGATATTCGGAAAGGACAGGAGTTACTTGGGTAAACGCCGATGAACGATCGACTTTCGAAAGGCGGCGTCGGCGAGCGGGTATTCGCCGGCGCCATCGGCATTGTGTTCGCCGGCCAGTTCCTGATGGCGCTGCGCTATCCGCCGGACCCGCGCCTGTTTCCGCTGATCGTTTCCGCGGCAGGCTTCCTGCTCGCCGTCGTCATGCTGTTCGGTCCCGGCCTCCACGACCGCGACCTCGGGGCGCCGGAATCGCTGACGAGGCGGAGCCTCATCCTGATACTGGCGGTGTCGCCGGCTTACGGCGTCGCGCTCTGGCTCTTCGGCTATTGGATATCGACGATCATAGCCATTCCGCTGATCGCCTGGATGCTCGGCTACAGGCGGCGCTCGATGCTGGCGATCGTCACCGCCGCCGTGGCGGTGGCGTTGGGCGTGCTGTTTCCGCTGCTCGAAGTCCCTCTGCCGGTCGGGCTATTGCCGGCTATGATCGGCTTCTGAAGCAGCGGAGCACAGCGTTCAATGTTTCACCTTCACTATTTGCTCAACGGTTTTGTGACGGCGGGGCACTGGTACAATCTTTCGGTGATCGCGCTGTCGACGCTGGTCGGCCTGTGGATCGGCGTGATTCCGGGCCTAGGCCCAATCATGGCCATGGCGATCCTCTTTCCGTTCACCTTCCTGATGGACCCGCTCGCGGGCCTTCTGATGCTCGCCAGCATCCACGTCGCCGGCACTTATGGCGGATCGATCAGTGCCATAATGATCAACGTGCCCGGCGAGCCGGCCTCGGCCGCGACCACGTTCGACGGCTATGCGATGACGCGCCAGGGCAAGGTGCGCGTGGCGCTCGGCCTCTCGGTCACCGCTTCCTTCATCGGCGCCATGGTCGGCTCGACGGCGCTCATCCTGGCCGCCCAACCGCTGGTCGAGGTCGCGCTCAAGTTTGGGCCGGCCGAATATTTCTTGCTGGCCATGCTCGGGCTGTGTGTGGTCGCCGTGGCGTCGCGTGGTGCGACGCTGAAAGGCCTGCTGATGGGCTGCGTCGGCCTGGCGATCTCTTTCGTCGGCACCGATGAGGTGTTGGGCTATCCGCGCTTCACTTTCGGCATCGTCCAGCTCGAAGGCAAGATCGACATCGTGCCGGTGCTGATCGGCCTGTTTGCCATTTCCGAGCTGATGGAGCTAATGATCCGCGGCGGCACCATCGCCGAGGGCGGCAAGCTATCCGGTAGCCTGTGGGACGGTGTGAAGCAGACCTTCCAGTATCCCATGGCGCTGCTGCGCGGGCTCGGTGTTGGCGTGTTCTGCGGCCTGGTGCCCGGCGTCGGCGCGGTGACCGCCAACCTTCTCGCCTATATCGTCGAGCGGCGCGCCGCTCGCGATCCGGACCGCTTCGGCCAGGGCGCGCCGGAAGGGGTGATTGCGCCAGAAGCCTCCAACAACGCGTGTGTCCATGCCGCGCTGATTCCGACGTTGTCGCTTGGCATTCCGCACAGCGCCGGTTCCGCGTTGGTGCTGGTGGCGGTGACCATCCACGGCCTGCGCCCGGGACCAATGCTGTTCTCCGGCTCCGGAGAGCTGGTCTACGGATTCTTCGCTGGGCTGCTGATCGGCGCCGTCATGTTCGCCATTTTCGGGCTGCTGTTCACGCCCTGGTTCTCCATCCTGACGGTGGTGCCGAATCAGTTGCTGGCGCCTATCCTCCTGGTCGTCGGCTTGGTCGGCGCCTACGCCTACAATCACAGCTTCCTTGACGTCATCTATACCGTCGTCTTCGGCCTGGTCGGCTTCACCGCGCGGCGCTACCGGTTCCCCGTCATTGGCCTCGTGATGGGACTGGTGCTCGGCCCGCTGGCGGAAACCTCGTTCCATCAGGCGCTGGAGATCAGCAGCGGATCCTATCTTATCTTCGTCGATCGCCCGCTGTCGGCCGGGATCTTGGCCGTGTGCGCGCTGCTACTGTTCGGGCCGGCGATCTGGGCGAAGATGCGCGCTGTCGTCTTCGGACGCGGCCCGTTGGCGGTGGCGCGGACGACCCGAATGGAGGACTGAACCATGCCCGGTGGGCGGCAATTGCTGCGCGGTGCGCGCGTCTTCGATCACGATTCCGGGGCCGACTTGCCCGCGGCTGCCGATGTGCTAATCGACAGCGGCGACATCGTCGCGGTCGGCTGCGACCTCGACGAGACGGCTGGCGCCGCGGAGCGCATCGACCTGGCCGGCCATCTGCTGCTGCCCGGCTTCGTCAATGCGCACTACCATTCCCACGACGTGCTGGCGAAGGGCTTCTTCGAGACCGTTACCCTGGAGCAGTGGGGCCTGATCGCGGGCGCCATCGCCAATGGGCGGACGCTGGAAGAGGTGCGCGCGCGCACCCTTGTCGGCGCTATTGAGTGCCTGCGCAATGGCATCACGACGGTGCAGGATTTCTCCTCCTTCGCGCCGATGGAAGACCGCTACGTAGACACCATCCTCGACGCCTATGCCGAGGCCGGCATCCGGGTGATCTTCTCGATCACGGTCCGCGACCGCTCGCAGCTCGAGACCATTCCCTGGGCCGATGAACTAGTGCCACCCGACCTTTATGCCGTCGTCGGCAATCGCAGCGACAATCCTGATCCGCAGCTCGCCTTCATCGAGCGCCAGATAGACCGAGTCGGCGACCGCGACGGCATGGTGATCTGGGCGCTCAGCCCGTCGGCACCGCAGCGATGCTCGCCGCGGCTGCTCGGCGGCGTCGCCGACCTCGCGCGACGCGAGCATTTGCCGGTTTACACCCATGTCTACGAGACACGGGCGCAACGGATTTTCGTGGCGCGCGAATACGCCGCCCACAAGGGCTCAGTGATCGACTACATGGAATCGGTCGGACTCTTAGGACCGCATGTGACTATCGCCCACGGCGTCTGGCCCAATCCGGCCGAGATCGAGAAGCTGGCCGCGACTCGCACCGGCGTCGTGCTCAACATGCTGAGCAACCTGCGCCTGCGCAGCGGCGTCGCGCCGATCGCTGCCTACCGGCGCCTCGGCGTGCCGCTGGCGCTCGGCTGCGACAATTGCAGTTGCTCGGACGTGCAGAGCATGTTCCAGGTGATGAAGCTATTCTGCCTGCTCGGTGGCATCTCCGACCCAAACGCGGAAGCACCACTCGCGGCCGAGGCGCTGCATCTGGCGACGGTCGGCGGCGCCCGTTCGGCGGGACAGGCGGAGCGGCTGGGCGCTATCCGGCCTGGCATGAAGGCGGATCTCGTCGCCATCGATCTTGCCGATCCGGCCTATCGGCCGCTGCATAATGTGGTGCGGCAGATCGTTTATGCGGAAACCGGCCGCTCGGTGCGCCACGTATGGGTCGACGGACGCCGCGTTATCCGCGACGGCAAGGCGGCGCTTGTCGACGAGGCACGGCTTGACGCGACGCTGGCGGGCATGATGCCGGCGGTCAGGGGCGAACTCGAGCGTCTGCGCGCGAATGCGGAGAAGGTCCACCCGGCGTTTCTCGAAATCCAGCGCCGCGCCTGGAGTACCGACCTCAAATACGACCGTTGGCTCCAGCGCAGTTGATCAGCGCTTCACTATCACCGAGCACAGGCACGCGCCCGGTGGACCGAGGTGCTCGGCGCCAGCGCTGATGAAGGCGTCCGCGCCGCCGAAGCAAGCGGCGATGACGCCGCTCGCCGCCGCGCGCAATTGCTTGTCAGCCGGAAGATCGCTGGTCAGCACCGTGGTCCGCCGGCCGCGCAGCGTGCCGTCGGATGAAATCCCGGCCTTCATCAGCACGAGGACGAGATCGCGCGCGACCGCGGGCCGCATAGCGCCCAATGCCTCGCCGTCGGCGATGTCGTCGACGAGCGATGACCGGATGCCCCAGCGCGCGTCGCCGCCCGGTCTCATGCCGATTACCACGGCCTCCAGCCGGTCGGTCTCGGTGCCCGAAAAGGCCATCACCCTTCGCGCGTAAGCCTTTGTTCTGCTGACAGGATCTGGACCGAGCAGGGCGTGCTCGATCTCGCCCAAAGCAAGCCCGGCGCCGAGCGCTGCAGCCCCGCGCGCCGATCCGGTCGAGCCTCCGTGGCGCAGGCGGTCGCCGCCCTGGCGCGCCGCTTCCGCACCCGACAGGATCGGCGATTTGATCAGCACGAGCGCGACCTGATCGGCGGCGAGGCTTGCATCGGCCATGGCGAGTCTGACGGTGTCGCGCGAAGCGTCCAAATGCGCGGCGCTGGCGCGGTCGGCGTCGGCAAGCGGCGACGAATTGGCCGCGCCGAAGGCCAGCCCGATTTTCTGCGGCGCCGACGTCGAGGCATCGTCGATGTCGGCGAGCAGAACCGTCACCGGGCTGACGATGCCTTCGCAGCCGGTCGAGAAAAGCCGCGTGGTGCGGGCGAGCAGCGCTGTTCCGCCCGCCTGCGCGAGGGCGTCGTCCACCGCCGACTGGGCGAGCTGGCGCGAGAAATCGTTGAGCGTAGCGGGTCCTTCGGTCTTGCCGAGTATGGCCAGCCGCCGGACGCGGTCGAGCGGTAGCCGGCG
The DNA here is from genome assembly GCA_050725955.1 of Pseudolabrys sp. Lineage (GTDB taxonomy): Bacteria > Pseudomonadota > Alphaproteobacteria > Rhizobiales > Xanthobacteraceae > Pseudolabrys. The sequence continues at coordinate 5,699 of JBOHII010000081.1, forward strand.
CAACCCGTCGAGCAGCCCCAATGCGTCGTCGGGTCCGCGCGGATGAAAGATTTCGATTGTGATGGCCATCGTAGCGGAGACCCGAGATGCGCGGTTACGGCTTGGTGACAAGCCCGGCGCGCGAGATCGCGAGATGCGATAGCGCGACGTCGCAGCAGGCCATGCCCTGGATGATGGCGACAACGATATCGCTGTCCCGCGTGCGGCCGGGTTTGGCGCCAATCGCTATATCGCCGATGTCGGCGTCGACGCGATTTTCGATCGTTTCGCGGCTCATTCCCTGATCGAGCCAGCCGCGCACCGATCCGATCGTCAATGCATACTCGAGATCGTCGATGATGAAACGGTCGGTGCGATCGAGCGTGTCGCCCGCGATCTCAGCCCCGCCGCCCATGCCGCAGACCAGCATGCCCGGCGCAAGGTCACTCGCGTGGAGCACTGGCGTCGAAGCTGAGCTGATGCAAAGCACGATGTCGGCGCCTTGGCTGGCGTCATGGACACTAGAGAATGGCCTGACATTGGCGACCGAGTCATGGCGTCTGGCGAAGGCCTCGGCGGATTCCGTGCGCCGCGCGGCGACGCGGAGTTCCTTCAAGTCGAACACCCGGCTGAGCGCGGCCGGCAGCTCATCAGCAATCTTGCCCGCGCCGACGATGGTGACCACGCTACTTTGCGAACGCGCCAGCCATTTGGCGGCGACCACACCGGTGAGCGCCGTGCGCAGCCGGTGCAGCCACGTCTCGTCGACCAGGCCGATCAGCCGGCCGGTCGCCGCATCGGCTACCCAGCAATAGTCGATCGTCTCCTCGCCGCCGTCGGTCATCCGGTCCGCGATCATGCGGAAACCGGCGACGCCGAGCGAACTGAGCCGAGCGCCTTTGACCTTGAAGGCTGCCTGTCGGTCCGTCCGGCCGGGCAGCAACAGCGCCGGCGGGTCGGACAGGACGCGCCGTGCGCGACCGTAATCGGCATAGGCCTGCTCGATGGTCTTCACGGCCTGATCGAGGTCGACGAGCGAGCGCACGACGTCGTCGGGGATCAGCGGTATCGAGTGGAGCTTTGGAACGGCGCGGTGTTCGGACAAAACGGCCCCCCTGTTCTAGCGCTACACGGCCTAGCTTTCCTTGCGCTCGGACCAGACGCTTTGCGCGGTTTGTTAATAGGCCCTCCACAGCGCCGCTCAAGCGCGTCGGTGTTGCGGAACTGGGCCTCGACGCGCTCGTGCATTTCCGCCCACAGGTTACGCGAGTGCTCGCAGACCTCGGCCTCGTCGATGGTCTGCAGGACATTATTGCGCAGAACCCCGCGACAGTCGATCATCACGTAGGTGACCGAGACGCCGTTTTCGCAATAGACGATCCGCTTGACCACGTCGTTGAGCGGGACGAAGGGCACGAGTTCAAGTTCGGCAGCACCAGTTCGCCTTGTTGGCCGGCCTCGATCATGCCGAGCCTGCCGCCGAAGCCTAGCGCACGGGCGCACTCGGAGGTGGCGGCGCGCAGCTGTTCGGCATATACGAGCGAAATGGGCGGACACGGTGGCACGCTGGCGGAATCCTCAATCCCGGAGCGTCTCGAAGCGCTCGAACGGCACATCGTCGCGCTCAATCCGGTCTACCGGGCCTATTCGCGGTTGGCACCGATCGATCGCGACTTCGTGCGCTGGCTGGAAGAAGAACGTATGGCCGAGCGTCCATGCAGCGCCATCCATGGCCTGTTCGTCAGCGTGAAAGGCAGCATTCCGGTCGTTGGCCTGCCATGGACGGAGGGATCCGCCATTTTCGTGGACCGCATCGCATCGCGCGATGCTGGTATCGTGGCGCGTGCGCGGGCCGCGGGCGGAATCATCGTCGGCACGACGACCCTCTCCGAATTGGCCATGTACGGCGTTGAAAACGCGTTCGAACCGATGGGGCTCAACCCGTGGGACGTGCGCCGGACCGCGGGCGGATCGTCGACGGGCGCCGGCGTCGCGGCCTCGCTCGGTCTCGCCGACGTCAATATTGGCACAGACAGCGGCGGCTCTATTCGCAATCCCGCGTGCCATTGCGGGGTGGTAGGGTTCATGCCGAGGATCGGCGCACTCAGTCTGGAGGGAAAACCTAACCACACTCCGAGCCTTTCCACTGTCGGCCTAATTGCACGCTCGGTCCCCATTGTGATGCGGGCTTTTACCGCCCTCGGCGGGGGCGAGGACCAAGTCGAACCGGCCAAGCGTCTGATCGTGCCCGTGCGGCTGATCGAAAAAATGAGCGATGGGGCGACGCTCGCTATCTTCCGCAATGCGCTTGAGCGTCTGCGGTCCGCCGGTTTAGAATTGGTTGAACGCGAAATAGAAGGCTGGCTCGAAGCCGAACGTGCCGCAGGCGTCATTTCCTTGTTCGAATGCGGCAGAGCACTGGCGGCTATGGACTTGACGCGCGCGACCGAAGGAATTCGCAAGCGCGCAGCCCTGGCCAAGGCGCTGCCGGATGAGGACGTCGCCGCGGCGCGGAACGCAGCCGCCAGTTTTAAGGTTGCCTTGGGCGAGATGATCGACGCAAGCCGCAGCGATGCGACCGTCACACCGACATGGCCGTTCGCCGCGCCGTTGATCGACGCTACTACGGCGCCAGTCAACGGCCGCGATGTGCCGATCGATCCGCACCGAAACTGCTTTGTGCGTGCCGCGAATGCTGTGGACGCCTGCGCCCTGACGCTGCCGGCCGGGCTCTATCCGGACGAACAGGTCCCCGCCGGCATTCAGTTCATGGCGCCGGGCGGTCGCGAATGCCAATTGCTCGCGGCCGCCGCGCTTGCCGAGGAAGCGTTGCCAATCCTTCCCGCCGCGCCGCCCCTTCACTCGGCTACTTGAGGACGCCGCCCTCACGATAGGCCTTTTCCGCGCCGGGATGCAGCGGGACGCCGATGCGCTTCCAAAGTTCGATGCCGGGGCGTGGGTCCCATGCCTTGTAGATGGACTGCATGTATTTGCGGTTGTCGGGGCTGAGAAGCGTCTTGGCTACCTGGTAGGCGATGTCGTCCTTCATGTTTTCGCGCGTTACTAGCGTCGACGGTATCCCGATCGTCGTGACGTCATAGTTCACGCCGTTATAGGTGTTCGCCGGGATGGTCGTGATTTCAATCGCGGGAACTTCACCCTGCAGCTTCTTGAGAAATGCCGGGTCGAAAGAAATCAGGCGAATCTTCCGAGTCGTCGCCAGGTCCACCACCGCGGGCATTGGCAGGGCGGATCCGCCGAAGAACGCGTCGAGATTGCCGTCGCGCAGGTTGGTCGCGCTCTCATTGAAGCCAAGGGTTTGGATCTTGACGTCATTGATGATGCCAAGCGACGTCAGCACGGTCCGGGCGTTGTTTGCGCCGCCGGAACCGGCAGCTCCGATCGATACCCGCTTGCCCTTTAGGTCCATGAGTGTCTTGATGCTACTGCTCGCTAACGTGACCACATGGGTGGGCGACAAATCGAGCACGGCAATGCCGCGAATGCGATCCGATTTCGCGTTTTTGAACTGTCCGAATCCGGTCTTCTGCTGGGCCACGACGCTGGCGTTTGCGAGACCGAAGTCGAGCTCGTTGCGATCCAGCAAGCGAACGTTCTCGACCGATCCGCGCGTGGTGCGCGCGGTGCCCTTCACCGTCGGATTTTTTTCGGTGAGGTAGGACGCCAGACCGCCGGCATAGAGATAATAACTGCCGCCGACAGTGTCTGCGCCAATCGTAATATCCTCGGCATGTGCCAACGGCACGAGCGCGAATGCGAGACAGGCCGCCGCGCAAAAAAGCCTATAGTGCTTCATCTTACTCTCCTCCACTTGGTCAGCATCAGGTCGAAAAAGGAGCTTCCACCTTGGGCACCGCCGGTCGGTGCGATAGCCATGCGTCGAAAGCGATCAGCGCGACGGCCGCGATGGCAAGCGCTATGACGTGCGACACCTCGCTCGCGACGATCAGCAGGCTACCCATGACAGCATAAGTCAGACGGAAACAGAGCGACGAACTACGGATCAGGTAACCTTCAATTGCCGCGGCCAGCAGCACGACGCCGCCGATAATCGAAGCGATCGTGACGATGATGTCAACGATGGAGCCGGTTAGCAGTAGTCCCGGCTGGTAGACGAACAGGATCGGCAGGAAGAATAATCCTGCGCCCTTGATGACGGCCGCGTTGCCGGACTTCCATAGCGGCGCCTTGGCAATGTTGGCTGCGACATAGGACGCCAGGGCGACTGGCGGCGTGACATTGGAGGCCTGTCCCCACCACATCACGACAAAATGCGCGGCCATGATCGGAATGCCTAGGCGCATGAGCGCCGGCGCCGCGAGCGTCGCCAGAATGATGTAGGACGGAACGACAGACAGCCCCATTCCGAGCACGTAGCCGACGATAAAAATCAGCGCGATGGTCGCCGCCAAGTGGCCGCCGCCCAGGTTGATCAGCAGCGACGTGATTTTCAATCCGGTCCCCGGCATCAGCATTGCCAACGTCATGATCGAGACGGGCGCGGCAATGGCGATGATCGTCAAGCTGTGCCGCGTGCCGTCGGCGAGCGCCTGAATGATTTCAGCGGGGCCCATGCGAGTGCTCTTGTCCGTCCATGAACAAAGCACGCTGGCGATCATAGCAAAGAGAGCGGTGCGCGAGAGCGAGTAGCCCCAGTAGACCATCATGACGATGATGATTACCGGAAGGAAATGCGCCCAGCCGCGCCGCAGCACCGTCAAGAAGGGTTGGCATTCTTCCGGGGGGAGACCCTTGAGGTTGTTGCGCTTGGCGTAAAAATGCACCTGCAGGAACACGACCAGGTAATAGATCACCGCAGGGATGGCCGAATAGAGCGCGATCTCCGAGTAGGGGATGCCAGTGAGCGCGACCATTATGAAGGCGGCCGAGCCCATAACCGGCGGCAGCACGGTGCCGCCGGTCGAGGCGGCCGCTTCGATTCCTGCCGCGATATGCGGCCTGTAACCGGAGCGGATCATCAGCGGGATGGTAATCACCCCTGTGATGGCGACATTCGCCGCCGCCGAGCCGGTGATGCTGCCGACGATCATGCTCGAGGTCACGGCGGCCTTGGCGCCTCCGCCCGGGTGCTTACCCAGCAGCGACAGGCACAGATTGCTGTAGAACGTCGAGGCCCCGGAGCGGACCAGGAATTGACCGAAGACGAGAAACAGGAACAGCGTGGACGCCAGCGTGTAAGTGATGATGCCGTACAGGCCCTCGGTCGAAGCGTATAGGTTGGAAACCACCGCTTCGAAACTGAATCCGCTGTGATGCAGCGCGCCGGGAATCCAAGGTCCGACGAAGAGATAAGCCAGGAACACCAGGGCAATGATCGGTATCGCCGCTCCGAGCGCGCGCCGGGCGGCCTCGATCGAGATCACGATGATGGCGGCACCGAGAAAAAGATCGAGGCGGCCGAGGTCAAATCCAGCGTTGGCCATGTACTCTTCGAAGTGCAGATTGAAATGCACCGTCGACCACGTCGCCAGCGCCAAGAGAATGCAATCGACGACGCGCAGCGGGATGTTGCGTCCGAGCGGCTGCAGGCAAATGGCAAGCGCGATGCCGACGTAGATGAAGAGGCTGCGGTCGACCGAAGGATGCGATATCCCGAATGTCGCCGTGTAAGTATAATAGAGTGAGCAGGCGACCGAGATTACCCAGGCCGGCCCGGTCCATGCTCCGACGAATGACTGTTTGAGCTTAGCTTGCACGGCGGTTTCCTGCCTTATCGGTTTGTTCCGGTCGCGCAAGCGCCGTCTTCCAGTTGCGGATGACATGGGTCGCGAAGGCAACGTCCCCGATCGACATTCCTTGAATCAACGCAATCGTCTTTTGCCCGTCGCTGCGAATGCCGCGCCGGAATGCCGCGGCATAGTCGCAAGCAGTGCCGTCGATTTGTGTGTTGAACGCATCCCGCGTAAAGTGCCCCGCTCGAATCCAGGCACCGCCGTCGCCCATTTCGGACGCATAATCAGCGTCGTCGACGACAAGCCGTTCGGCTTCCGCCAGCACCCCGAATGCGACTTCGTTGTGGCTTCCCATCGAACACAGAACGGCGCCGGGCGCGAGCCAGCCCGGCTGAACAAGCGGCTCTCGGCTTTCGGTCAGCGTGATGACGAGGTCCGATCCCGACGCAACTTGCTCCGCGCCAAGTCCGACCTCGATGCGATTTCCAAGTAAGCCGCTATGCCGTGCGACAAATTGCGCCGTGCGTTCGCGCCGGCGCGACAGCACCTTCAATTGCTTGATCGCGAACGCGAGCGAGAGCACGGGGACGATCTCGTCTGCGATCGCGCCGGCGCCGAATAGTCCGATGACCAAGGGCCGCTGCGGCAGCAACGCTTCGACGCCGGCCACGCCGAAGGCGGCGGTCCGGATGCGGCTGAGCCAAAGCTCTGACACTAGGCCGACGAGCGCGCCGCCCTTCTCATGGTCGTAGATCGCGATATGATTGCAGGCGTTGTCGCCGGTCCCCCCGCCGAAGCGGGCGAGCAAGCGGATACCCGATGCCTTGAGATGGCCAACCGTCGCGGCCTTAAACTTGAAGCGTGGGCCGCCGAGGCTTTTCGCATCGAGCGACATGGCGGACGGAGTCGATAGCCGGCTATTGCCGGCGGCTTGATCCACCAAGGTGTCGCGCGCAATCGACAACGCGACTTGCGAATTGATCAGCTGCCGGACCTCGTTTTCTCCCACCACATCCAAATCGATGAACTCCTGATCAAAGCGACTTGACGATGCACGCGCACAGGCCCCCACCAGGCGGCGCCTGATGCACTGTATTGGCAGAGATGAAGACCCGACATGACCCCATGATCGAGCCGACGACGCCGCTCAACGTTGCGCGCACGTGCTTATCGGTGTCGAGGTGGCTCGTCTTAACCGTCGTTCGGTTGCCGCGAACCCGGCCGTCGGGCGCGACGCCGCCCTTGACGAGCATCGCGACCACGCGTTCGGGATCGATGAGGCGCCCTTCGGAATCGAATTTGCAGCCGGCGCTGCGCAGCATCGACTTGATGCCGTCGGCGTCGAGCATATCGCTGATCTGACCAGTCTCGACGTAAAGGTTGCCGCCGGCGCCGGGCCGATTGGCCAGCAGCATGATCTCGACGCAGTCGAGTTCGCTGCCGGAAAAGACCATGGCGCGGCGCGAATGTAGGTCGAGATCGGTGTCGAAGGCCTCCTGCACGATCTTGGCGCGGTCCACTTCGCCGAGCGCAATGCCGGCGCCGAGCGCGCCGACCGCCTTGGAATAGGCCGAAGTGATCCGTTTGTTCTTCTTTGCATTCTCGGTCGCCGGCACGTGGCTCATCACCGGAGTCTTCACGATCACCAGCGCGACATCGTCGGCCATTGCGCTGGCGTCCTGAATGGCCTTGCGCACGGTGTCCGCCACGATGTCGGCATGGGTGAGCGTGCCGATCTCGTCGCCAGTCAGCGAGCGACTGCGCGCGCACCCGATGGCGAGCGCCTTGCGGAGGTTGGCGTTTGCCTCTACCGCCTCGTCGTAGTCGACGAACATATAGCCGAACGGCGTCATCGCGCCCTCGCAGCCGGTCGAGAACAGGAAGGTTGCACGCTCCGCCACGCTCTCGCCACCCCAGCGTGACAGCGCCTGCTGCGCAGAAAGCATGCCAAATTCGCGGGAAAAATCGTTGACGTCGGAATTGCCTTCGGTCTTCACCAGCAACGCCAGGCGGCGCACGCGGCTCACCTCGAACCGGACCAGGTTGCGCTGCAATTCGCTGGTATCTCCCGGATTCGCCATAGCGTAGGCAATCACGTGCACGCTCATCGTGGGACTCTCGAGGCGTTAGGAGGGTGGATTTACTGCCAGCAGGCGGCCGAAGCCGGTGATCGGACCGGTGAAGTTCACCGCGCGCAGGCAGCGCCAGAACGTGGCTTGGTTGCTGGTAATCACCGGCTTGCCCAGGGCCTGTTCGAGCGGCTCGATGATGCCCAGGGTCGGAAGCTGGGTGCAGCTCACGAACACGGCTTCGACGTCCGACCGGTTGACCGACATGGCTAGCCGAAATGCGACTTCCGGCGGCACGCGACCGATGCTGCGGCGCTCTTCCTCGGTCGCGCCCAAGCCGAGACACCGCGATGCCGCGATGTCGAAGCCGGCGTCGGCGAGGAACTGGACCTCGCGTTCGGTCACGAACTCGGTGCGCGGGCCGATCACGGCGATGCGCTTGACCTTCAGCGCGCGCAACGCGTCGAGCACTGCATCCGCGGTTAGGATCGGCAGGCAGCCGGCCATTTTGCGCATCGTCGCCTTCACCGCGTCGGGTGAGACGAAATAGGTGCAGGAAGTGCAGCCAAAGGCGATGACGTCGACCTCGGAGGTTGCCAGCAGCGTGGACGCCGTTCCGATGTCGGCGGCCATGCGCTCGTAGGACGATTGTTCCTGACGGCCGGCCTGGTAGACGCGGCTCACATAGACGCCGATTCCGTCTGGAGTCATGCGCGCGAATTCGGGTTCTAGTGTGGTATTGGTAGAAGGCGCAATCAATCCGATACGGCCGCGCCAGCTATAGGTGGAGTAGAGTGAGAGCGCCTTCGACAGGCTGGTGCGTTTGGCCTCGAGCCTGGGAGCAGGTGAGGAGTCGTCTTCGGGTTTGTCTGTGTCATGTCGGACGGGAGCATCCATAAGCTATCTCCAAAAAACAAGCTAACAGCATCCTCGGAAACACGTCAACGTGAGCGCGCCTTAGTCCGCGCAGCCAAAACCGGATGAAATAGGTATGAAATAGATATTGAATCCAGCAAGGGTATGGTCTTGTATTGCGCGGCCGTAGGCTGGTCGACGAACGGCAGTCGATGCGCGAAAGAAAATGCTTCTCAATAAGCGCGCACGCCTCCTCCAAAAATTCTCGCTCGATCAATTTGTAGTTGCCGGCCCCAAACTGATGGAGAGTTCGATGACGGACCATACGAAATTGCGGCAAGGATTGTCTCGTCGCGGAGTTTTCACTGGTGCCGCCTTTTTGGGCGCTGCCGCGGCGACCTCGCGGCTCGGCATCTCAGCAGCGATGGCCGACATCTATCCGTCGCAAGAGCTCGAGTGGATCATATACCAGTCGCCAGGTGGATTGATCGACGGATCTTCGCGCACGATTCAGCCGTATCTGAAGAAAGCCGGCTTCGCGAGCCGGATCGAATTTGTGCGCGGCGCCTCGGGCCGCATCGCTCGCGCGCAACTTTTCCGTTCTAAGCCGGATGGCTACACCATCATGACCGAGGCGAGCCCGGAGGAAGTCTTGGGCGAGGTCATCTATAACGCGGAATACAAGGTCGCCGAGTTCGAACCGATATTCGGCTGGTTCGTCAATGCCTTCAACGTTTATGTGCAGAAGAACTCGCCGATCAAGACTTTCGCCGATTTCGTTAAGGAGGCGAAATCGCGCAAGGTGACGATTGGCACCCTCGGAAAGGGCGGCCCCAGCCATCTGCAACTCGCCGTGCTGAGCAAGAAGCTCGGGCTCAAACTGCAACTCGTGCATTTCCAAGGCGGTGCGCCGGCTTATTCGGCGTTGCTCGGCGGGCACGTCGATGCTTCGATTGGCGGCTCCAGCTCGAGCCGCTGGGCGGACACGGTTTCGTTCCTGGCCGTGTTCCGCAAGGGCCGCGACCCCGCGCTGCCTAATGTGCCGACCGTCGGCGAGCTCGGCTACGACATCACGCCGATCAATGAAGTCATCTACGCAAATGCCGGCCCGAAAGTGCCGGCCGACCGCATCGCCAAGCTGGCCGCCGGATTTACCGAGGCGTTCCAGGATCCCGATCAGGTCAAGCACCAGAAAAGCCTCGGCGTCTATCCAACGCTGATGTCGAGCTCAGATCTGCGCGCGATCATAAACAGCATGTACGGCCTGGTGAACGAGCACAAAGCCGAGCTGACCGGGTGACGCGGACTCGCGGTTGTCAGTGAGGGCGCGAGCCTCGGCGAGCGTTCGCGCCCCCTCACCGGGCCTGTCCATTCTCAAAAAAGCTATTTGGTCTCGGAAATGGGGTCTCCAATTATGTTTTTGATTGATGATTGTTGGTCTCGCGAATGGCGCAATGGCGAAGGCTATGACCCAGAGTCTGATCGTCATTGTGAATCGGCATGCAAAAAGGGCCCCCTTTTGGGGGTGAACGGCGTCCAATCGGGACCCTCTAACAGAGGGTCCACATTGGCTTCCCTGATTCGTGGAAGCCGAGGTTGGAATGCTGGTCGTGGAGACGATTGCAAAGATTCGACGTGCGTTCTTTAGGCAAGGTAAGCCGATCAAAGCGATCTGCC
>JBOHII010000082.1:0-2709 GCA_050725955.1 Pseudolabrys sp.
GATGGCGAACCCGCGCATCGTGCCGCTCGCCTGGTTTCGCGCCGCCTGGGAAAAGCAGGAGCGCGTGCTCGGCCCCGATCCATGGGAATACGGACTGACCGACAAGAACCGGAAAGTCCTCGAGACGCTGGTCGGCTACTCGCACGAGCAGGGGCTGATCAAGAAGCGGCCGCCGCTGGAGCAGCTTTTTCTCAATGTCGACCAAGGCCGCAAGCGCGGCGGCGAGTACCGCATCTAGAAAATCCGCGCTACAATAAATGCCAGGGAGGAACCTCACATGCCCGCAACAAGAACAATGCTCGTCGCCGCCGCGCTCGTCGCCTGCGGTCTCACCATCGCCAACGCGCAGGAGAAGGTCTGGAAGCACGGCATTCTCGAAGCCAAGAGCGATTCCGGCTTCATCGCCATGGTCGACAAAGGTGGCTTTGCGGAGAAACGCGGCTTGAAGGTCGAACTGCTGCAGATCAAGGCCGGCTCCACGCTGATGAAGGCCCTGATCGCCGGCGAGATCGACAGCGTCGATATGGGCGCGGCGGAATCGATCGTGGCCGGCGCGCGCGGCACCGGCGTCAAGATCGTCGGCTGCGACTGGCACGGCATGCCGCAGGTCGTTCTCGCCAAGGCGGAAATCAAGACGCCGGCCGACCTCAAGGGCAAGACAATTGCCATATCCTCGCCCGGCTCGCTGCCCGATCTATTGGTGCGCGGCATGCTGGACGCCGAAAAAGTGCCGCATGCGGACGTGAAGTTCGCCCCGCAAGGCGCCGATCTCGACCGCTACAAGTCGATGCTCGCCGGCATCACCGATGCCGCCGTGGTGTCGAACGAATTCGAAGCGGTCATGCCGCCGAGCATCAAGGTGTTGATGAAGGCAAACGTCGTGCTGCCGCAGTTCATCCGGCTGTGCATCGCCACCACCAGCAAGGTGCTGGCCACGCGCCGGGCCGATCTGGTGAAATTCGTCGCGGCGGAAATGGACGCCTACAAATACGCCACCACCCACCGCGATGCGACGATCAAGCTCGCGCATGAGATGACGCACGCCAAGCCGGACGACAAGCGCGCCGAGTTCATCACCGACCAGACAATCGCCGCCAAGCAGATCGATCCGGCGCTGACCATACCGGCCGATCGCTTGGAATGGATGCAGCAGCTGTTCGTCAAGGCCGGCAGCATCAAGCAGGCCGTGCCGATTTCATCGATCATCGATACGAGCGTGCGTGACGATGCGGCGAAGCTGGCGGGACAATAGCGGCGGATGCCGCGCTACAAGCTCACGGTCGAATATGACGGGGCGCCGTTTGCCGGCTGGCAGATGCAGGCCGACCTGCCCACCGTGCAGGGCGTGCTGAGCGCCGCGATCGAGGCGCTATCGGGCGAGAAAGCCCAGGTGCAGGGCGCCGGCCGCACCGATGCCGGCGTGCACGCGCGCGGCCAGGTCGCGCATGTCGATCTCGCCAAGGACTGGGACACCGACACCGTGCGCGACGCGCTCAACGCGCATCTGCGCCCGCACCCGGTGGCGGTGCTCGCGGCGGAGCGGGTGGCGGAGGGCTTCAACGCCCGCACCTCTGCGGTCAAGCGTCATTATCTTTATCGCATGGTCAACCGCCGCGCCGATCTGGCGCTCGATGCCGGCCATGCCTGGCGCGTGCCGCGCCCACTCGACGAAGCGGCCATGCATGCCGCCGCGCAGCGGCTCATCGGCAAGCACGACTTTACCACGTTTCGTTCGACCGAATGCCAGGCCAAGTCGCCGGTGAAAACGCTGCAACAGCTCGATGTCACGCGCCACGGCGACGAAGTGCGCGTTTGGGCCTCGGCGCGCTCGTTTCTGCACAGCCAGGTGCGCTCCATGATTGGCTCGCTGGTGCTGGCCGGCGAGGGCAAATGGAACGCCGACGATCTGACCCGCGTGCTCGATGCGCGCGACCGCACGGCCTGCGGTCCGGTTGCGCCGCCGGACGGGCTTTATCTGATGCGGGTGGATTATTGAGTTTTTGGGCGGTCACTCTTGCGCGAAATAGTTGTCGATAATCGTCCGATAAACCTTGGTCAGCACGCGCAGGTCGGCGACCGGTACGCGCTCGTCGACCTGATGCATGGTCTGTCCGACCAGGCCGAATTCCACCACCGGGCAATGCGCGATGATAAAGCGCGCGTCGGAAGTGCCGCCGCTGGTCGACAGTTTCGGCTTGCGGCCGGTGATTTTCCTGATCGCTTGCGCCACGAATTCGGTGAACGGACCCGGCTCGGTGACGAACACCCGGGCGTTCGATGGCTCCCACGCAAAGGCGAATTTGATCTTCCCCGCCGCCTTGGCGGCGCGCCGCTCGATCAGCTTCTTCAGCGAGGCGAGGGTGTGACGGTCGTTGAACCGGATATTGAATCGTGCGCGCGCTTCGCCGGGGATGAGATTGACGGTCTTGTTGCCGACGTCGACCGAGGTGAACTCGAGGTGCGAGGGCGGGAACAGCTTGCTGCCCTTGTCCAGCGGCTCGGCTTGCAACGCCGCGACCAGCTTCACCAGCCCGCGGATCGGGTTTTCCGCGCGCTCTGGATAGGCGACATGGCCTTGCCGGCCGTGCACGATCAGATGGCCGTTGAGCGAGCCGCGGCGGCCGATCTTGATGGTGTCGCCCAGTTCCTCGACATTGCTCGGCTCGCCCAGGATGCAGTGATCGAACTTCTCGCCGCGCGCCGCCGCCC
>JBOHII010000083.1:0-9221 GCA_050725955.1 Pseudolabrys sp.
GCATCGGACAGGACCGTGCCTATGGCCGCTTTTATTCGACATCGTCCATCGCAAAACGATATCCGCTGACCGGCAAGCGGGCCCGCGCGCAATGGCTCATCTACAACCTGTTCATGCGGAAAGCCTCGCGCACCGAGAACATCCAATCGATCGCAGCGCCAACGGCGGAACCCATCGCGGCGCCGATGCCGCCAATCTTGCCGGTGAAGCGCGAATGGCGCGCCGCCGTGCTCGAGGCGGCCGGCGGCCCCGGACCGCATCTCGCCTGAGCGCGCGCGGAATTGAAGTTGCGTCATCGACACGCGTGCTAACATGGATGCGCATCCACGCCGGATACGTCCATGGACCAGCGCATCGTCGATCTCTACGACCGCTTCACGCATGGCGGCATCAGCCGCCGCGAATTCCTCGACCGTTTGGCGGAACTCGCCGGATCGGGCGCAGCCGCGCTGGCGCTGCTGCCGCTGTTGCAGAACGATTACGCCAAAGCGGCCATGGTCGCGCCCGGCGATACGCGGCTCGCCGTCGACATGGTCTCCTATGACGCTTCCGGCACGCCGATCCGCGGCTATCTGGCGCGACTCAAATCCAAAGGTAAACGTCCGGCCGTCGTCGTCATCCATGAGAACCGCGGGCTCAACCCGCACATCCAGGACATCGCGCGCCGCGTCGCGCTCGAAGGCTTCCTCGCCTTGGCGGTGGATATGCTGTCGCCGCTCGGCGGCACGCCGCCCGACGAAGACAAGGGCCGCGAAATGATCGGTTCACTCAATGCCGACGAAACCGCGCACCGCATCGCCGCGGCGGTGCCAGTCCTCGAGCATCACGCGGAATCGACCGGCAAGGTCGGCGCCGTCGGCTTCTGCTGGGGCGGCGGCATGATCAACCGCATCGCGGTGCTGGCGCCCGATCTGCTGGCTGGCGTTGCTTATTATGGCGTTCAGCCGCCGGCCGCGCAGGTCGCCTCGATCCATGCGGCGCTGCTTTTGCACTATGCCGGGCTCGACCAGCGCGTGAATGCGGGGATTGCAGCCTATGAGGCGGCGCTTAAGGCGAGCCACAAACGCTACACGATCTGCATCTACCCGGACGTCAATCATGGCTTCAACAACGACACCAGCAGCCGCTACGACAAGCCGGCCGCGGATCTGGCCTGGAGCCGCACCATCGCCTTTTTCAGAGAATATCTAGGATAAGCACGGGCAGCCGCGGCCCGGCACGCCTATTGCCCGCATTGCCGCCGCCGTCTCGTCATGCTCTAATTTGTACCGCCAGCCGATCCCGGATCGAGAGGTCGGCACCATTGGGTGGGAAGCCGTGATCAATATCATTGCCAATATTTTCGGTGCGCTGTCCGCGATCGTCTTTGTCGGCTATTTCGCCTTCAAGGTAGGGCAGCCGCCGCTGTCAATCATCGTCGTGCTGTGTCTCGCCCTGATGGTCTATTCGTTTTACGACGATATACGGAATGATCGCACGATCGCGCAATTCCGCAGCGATGAAAATGACAGGAAATAGCGTCGTCCGTCGAGCTACGGTACTTCGGAATCCGAAATCGATTGCGCGCCGCGGTCTTTAGCTTTGCTCGGCAACGCGTTCCGACAACCAGCGCGCCGTGCGCAACAGGCGGCCGTCATTGCCGCGCATGCCGACGAGTTGCACCCCGATTGGCAGGCCGTTGGCGCCGTGCAGCAGCGGCAGCGAGATTGCCGGCGTGCCCAGCAGCGACCAGGCGCTGCAGAACACAGGATTGCCGGTGGCCGTGCCGATGGGGGCTTCGCCGGGCGCCGCCGCGGTCAGGATCGCGTCGTAACGCTTGAAGATGTCGTCAAGGCCGATGTTGAGCAACGGAATTCTGGCCAGCGCCCGGATGTAGTCGGCAGCCGGCAGCTGCCCCCCGTGTTCGATAATCTCGCGCAATCGCGCGCTGAGCTTGTCGCGGCCGTTCTCGTATTCCGGCGCGAAGTTCACGGCCACTTCGGCATCCTGGATGTTGCGGTGCAATTCCACGGCATGTTCGAACACCGGAGGCAACTCGACTTCGTCGACGCTCTCGCCGAGCATGTCCACGAGCTCGGCGAAGGCTTCCTGGGTGGCTGCTTCGGCGCGGTCCCAGACCGGCGTCTTGGCGAAGGCCAATTTAGGCGGCAGCGGCGGCTCTTCGGCTGCCATGCGGGTAAGCTGCGCGCGCGCCTGCGGTGTCATGTCGGCATCGCCCGCGTCGTAGTTCATCAAGACCTCCGCGATGAGCGCGGCATCGGCGACGCTGCCGGCGAAAACGCCGACGTGATCGAGGGTGCGCGACAATGACAGCACGCCGCGGCGGGAGATCAAGCCGTGCGTCGGCTTGTAGCCGACCACGCCGCAAAAGGATGCCGGGCGGATGACCGAGCCGTTGGTCTGCGAGCCGATCGCCAGCGGCACCATGCCGGCACCGACCGCGGCCGCCGAACCGGAGGACGAGCCGCCGGGCGTGCGTTCGGGATCGTGCGGATTGCGGGTCTTGCCGGGCGTGAACAGCGCAAGCTCGGTGGTCACCGTCTTGCCCATGATCACCGCTCCAGCCTGGCGCAGTAAGGCAACCGCGGTGCAATCATTGTGCGGACGGCGACCGGCATGCAGCACGGTGCCGTCTTCGGTCGGCATGTCGGTTGTGTCGAAAATATCCTTCACCCCGACCGGGATGCCGTGCAGTGGGCCGAGCGAGCGGCCGTTTGCGCGCATCGCGTCGAGCGCGCGCGCCTGGCTGCGCGCGTGTTCGGGATCGAGGAACGCCCAGGCCTTGACACTGCCGTCGACCGCCGCGATGCGATCGAGGCAGGAATTCACCACGTCCAATGCGCTGACCGAGCCGTCACGCAGCGCGGCCATGGTATTGGATAGCTTGGGTCCCTCGTCCATTCTCCGGATTCTCCTGTTCGCGGCGGCCGGCAGCCGCAACCGGTTACGTGGCGGCAGCGGCGAGCCGGACCGGCGTCAGTGTGAATAGAGATATTGCGGCAGCCAGAGCGCCATG
Organism: Pseudolabrys sp.; assembly: GCA_050725955.1. Classification (GTDB taxonomy): domain Bacteria; phylum Pseudomonadota; class Alphaproteobacteria; order Rhizobiales; family Xanthobacteraceae; genus Pseudolabrys. The sequence goes on from JBOHII010000083.1 coordinate 3,017, forward strand.
CCGGGGAACACATACATCAGCGCCATTGTGAGGAACACCATGAACACGAATGGCAGCGCGCCGGCAAAAATCTGTGTCAGGCGCACCTGTGGCGGTGCAATGCCTTTGAGGTAATAGGCCGCCATCGCCATAGGCGGCGTGTTGAACGACGTTTGGATATTAAGCGCGACCAGGATACCGAAAAAGATCGGGTCGACGTGGAAATACGGCAGCAATGGCAGGAAGATCGGCACGAAGATGATAATGATCTCGGTCCATTCCAGCGGCCAGCCGAGCAGGAAGATGATGAACTGGGTCAGCAGCAAGAATTCGACCTGATTCATATGCAGTTCTTTGATCAGGTTCTCGACCACGCTCTGGCCGCCGAGATAGGCGAACACCGAGGCGAACGTCCAGGATCCGACAAAGAGATAGGTCACCATCGCCGTCGTCTTGGCGGTTAGATAGACGGCTTCCTTCAACCGCTGAAAGTCGAGTTGCCGATAGCCGGCAGCGAGCACGAGGCTGCCGAACGACCCCACCGCCGCAGCTTCGGTCGGCGTCGCGAGGCCCAGAAGGATCGCGCCAAGCACTGAGAGAATGAGCACCGCGAGCGGGAAGAAGGAGGTAAGAAGCGCGTAGAGCACTTTTCCTATCGGAATCTTTGCCTGGTCGTCCGCCAGCGAAGGCGCGAGTTTCGGATCGATGAGCACGCGAACGACGACATACAAGATGTAAAAGCCGGCAAGGACAAAGCCAGGTATGAAAGCCGCAGCGTACAGCTTGACCACGGATTCGCCGGCCGTTGCGGCATAAAGAATGAGCAGAATACTAGGCGGGATCAATATCCCGAGGCAGCCGCCGGCGCATATCACGCCGGCCGCGAGCTTGGTGTCGTAACCGGCCTTCAGCATGGCCGGGAACGCCAGCAGACCCATCAGCGTCACCACCGCGCCGACGATGCCGACCGCGGTCGCGAACAACGCGCAGGTGATCAACGTCGCCACCGCCAGAGACCCGGGGATGCGCCGCGCCGCGATCTGGATACTGAAGAACAAACGGTCGAGGATGTTCGCCCGTTCGACCACATAGCCCATGAACAGGAATAACGGTACCGCGGTCAGTGTGTCGTTGCTGAGGATGCTGAACGTGTTCTGAACCAGCAGATCGAAGATGCGGTTTTCGAAGATGTGATGGATCTGATCCGGCGTCGCGTAAGCGTAATAACCGAAGAACACGCCCATTCCCATGAGCGTGAAAACGATCGGGAAGCCGAGCAGAATCGTGAGGATGAACAGACATATCATCAACACGCCAATTTCGCCGCCGCTCATGACCGATGCTCCTGAGCCGCGATCTCGGCTTCATGCTGCTTGGCGTATTCGCGCTCATGCAGGATGGCGGTTTCGAGTTCCTCGACGTCTTGCATGCGCTGCGGCCACGCTCCGGTGCGCAGACAGATGATGCAGCGGAACACTTCGGCCAAGCCCTGCAACAGCAGCGTTGCGCCGGCCACCGGAATCAGCGTCTTGAGCGGAAAGATCGGGATATCGGAGGGACTGTAGACGCTGACCTCACGATACAGCCAAGACTCTCCTGCATAACGGTAACCGGCCAGGGTCAACGCAAACACACCGGGATAAAAGAAAATGATGAACAGCACCAGGTCGACGGCGGCCTGCACGCGCGGCGGCCATATCCGATAGATCACGTCGCCGCGCACGTGAGCATTGCGCGACAGAGTGTAGGCGCCCGCCATGACAAACAACGCGCCGTACATGTTGTAGGAGAGGTCGTAGGCCCAGATCGTGGGATCGTGCAGCGCATAGCGCACGAAAACCTCGTAGCTGGTGCCGAACGTCATGATCAGAATGAACCAGCCGAAGGCCTTCCCGATCGCCGTGCTGATGCGATCGACGACTGAAATATAGCCGAGCATGAGTTCCCCGTGTCCCCGTCACTCAAACAGCAGGTGGGGACGGCAACTGTCGCCGTCCCCCCCTTTTTTTTGCCCGGATTTGTGCCCCGGCGATGCCCACCCCGGCCTAGAAGCCGAGTGGCTGCTCCTTGCCGAAATAGTGATCGTACGCAAGCTTGGTATCGTGCTGATTGAGGAGTTGGTAATAGGCGACGTTTTTCGCCCAGCCCTTCTGGTTTTCGGAGATTTTTTTGAACCACTCCTCTTTGTCGTATTGCGCGACAACCCTGTCCCAGGCATCGAGTTGCGCCTTCAGGATCGATGCGGAAGTGCGGAAGACGTGGACGCCATCCTTGTGGATCAGATTCTGCAGATCCTCGGGATAATTCGCGTAAGCCATCCATAGATTGGTCGAAGAGGCCGCCTCGATCGCGTGACGCAGGATCGACTGCTGTTCCTTGGCGAGCGAGTCGAACTTGGTCTTGTTGTACTCGATCTCCAGGCACTCCGACGGCTGGTGATACGAGCTCATCATGTAGAACTTGGCAACGTCGGCGGCGCCGAAGCGCCGGTCCGAGGTCGGATTGTTGTATTCGAACGCCTCGATGACGCCCTTCTGCATGGCCGGCATAATTTCGCCGCCAGGAAGCGCCGTTACCTTCAAGCCCATCGCCTGCATGACGTTGGTGGCCAGGCCGACCGTGCGGTATTTCAGGTTCTTGAGATCGGCCGGAGTCTTCGGTTCGAATTTGAACCAGCCCAATGGCTGCGTCGGCATCGGCATCAGGAACCAGCCGACCACATTGAGCTTAAGCACGTTCTGTGTCAGCTCGGTGTAGAGCTTGTGACCATCGCCGGTGTAGAACCAGGCCAAGAACTGGTGCGCGTCCCAGCCGTAGCAGGGGCCGGTGCCAAACAGCGACGCCGCGCGGTTCTTGCCATACCAATAAGCCGGGACCAGATGGCCGCCGTCGAGCACGCCTTTGCTGACGGCGTCCTGCACTTCGAATGCCTTCACCACCGCGCCGGCATTGAGATAGTCAATCTTCAGACGTCCGCCGCCCATATCGTTGACGGTCGAAACATATTGGTTGGCCATATCATTGAAGATGTCGCCCGCGCCCCAGGAGCCCTGCACTTTGAGGGTCACAGTCTGTGCACGCGAGACCTGCGGCATGGCGATGGTCGCCACGCCGGCAACCGCGGCGCCGCCGAGGAACTTACGGCGGGTCGCAGTCGTAGAAAGTTTATTATTCTTCGCCATTGGTCTTACCCTCCCTTGGATTGTTTTCCCGTAAACATTCTTTTGTCAGGTCTTATTCCGCGACCCGACTTTTAGTCCGGATCGGCCGACCCTTGGGACATAATCGTACGGGGTGCGGCGACCGGACGCAATATTGCGCAGCGGCAAGAAGCCCCGCATATGCCCTTTTTATATGGGAATCCGGCAAAATAGTTCGAATTCCCCGCGACATCAGCCATTAGTACATTGTGGGGCACGGTCCCATTCGCCCGCCCGCTGCAACAGGAGACCCTCGTGAAAGGCATATTCTCGACGCTCGCCACGGTCTGGCGAATTGCCAGCCCGTATTTCTATTCGGACGATCGTTGGCCCGGACGTGTTTTGCTGGCGGCGGTTGTGGGCATCGAACTGTCGATCGTCGGCATCACCGTGCTGCTCAACGAATGGAATAACCGCTTCTATAACGCGCTGCAGGAGCGCAACTGGGGCGCCTTCGTCCACCAGCTCGGCTATTTCTGCGTCCTCGCCGCGATGTTCATCGTACTTGCCGTCTACCAACTCTACCTTAATCAGTGGCTACAGATTCGCTGGCGGCGCTGGATGACCCGGCAATATCTGGATCATTGGCTGACCGGCTCGAATCATTACCGCATGCAGCTGTTGGGCGACACAGCCGATAACCCCGACCAGCGGATTTCCGAGGACATAAATCAATTCATTTCGCTCACGCTGGGCATTGGGCTGCAACTGCTCAATTCGACCGTCACCATCATGTCCTTCATGGTGATCTTGTGGGCGCTTTCGGCGGCCGCGCCGCTGCATTTGTTCGGGATGACAGCCACCATACCGGGCTATCTGTTATGGGCGGCGCTCATTTACGCCATCGCTGGCACGGCATTCACCCATCTCATTGGCCGCCCGCTGATTGCGCTCAATTTCCAGCAGCAGCGCTATGAAGCCGATTTCCGCTTCAACCTGGTGCGCACGCGCGAGAACTCCGAGCAGATCGCCCTGCTTGCCGGCGAACAGGCGGAAACCGACCGCCTGCTGATGCGCTTCGGTAACGTGGTCGGCAACTGGTACAACATCATGATACGGCAGAAGAAGCTTACCTTCTTCACCGCCAGCTATTCGCAAGTGGCCGTCGTTTTTCCGTTCGTTATGGTGAGCCCGGCCTATTTCGCCAAAGTGATTCAACTTGGCGGGCTGATGCAGACGGCGAACGCGTTCGGTCAGGTGCAAGGCGCATTGTCGGTGTTCGTCAACATCTACCGCAATCTGGCCGAATGGCGCGCGGTGGTCGAGCGATTGGCCGGCTTCGACCGATCGATTGCGGCCGGACGCGCAGTCGCGGTGGCCAAGCCGGCGATCGAAGTGAGGCGCGGCGAGGCCGGCGCCGTGACGTTCAAGGACCTGGCGGTGCAACTGCCGAACGGCGTTCCGCTGGTCAATGCAGGCGACATCTCGATCAAGTTCGGCGAGCGCGTGCTGGTGAGCGGCCCGTCCGGGTCCGGCAAGTCGACGCTGTTTCGCGCGCTTGCCGGCGTCTGGCCGTTCGGCAGCGGCACCATCAACGTGCCGAAAAATGCCCGGCTGATGATCCTGCCGCAGCGGCCCTACTTTCCAATTGCGCCGCTGGCCGCCGCGGTCGCCTATCCGGCCGAGCCGGGGGCATACGACGATGCCCGTGTCGCCGAACTGGTCACCGCAGTCGGCCTGCCGCAGCTTGCAAAACACATCGAGCAGGAGGCGCATTGGAATCGTATGCTGTCGCTCGGCGAACAGCAGCGGCTCGGCATCGCCCGCGCGCTGCTGCATGCGCCCGATTATCTGTTTCTCGACGAGGCCACCGCGTCGCTCGACGAGCCGGCCGAGGCCGCGCTTTATCACCTGATGCAACAGAGGCTGGCCTCGGCGACCATTGTATCGATCGGCCATCGCTCGACGCTCGCCGCGTTCCACCGCCGCCGGCTGACATTCAGCCGCGAGGCCGATCGCTATGGGCTGCGCGAGACCAATCTGGCGCCCACCGTGTAAGCGCCGCACGCCGCAAAGAAAAAGGCGGCGGCTCGTTATGAGCCGCCGCCGGTCGAGATCGAGAAGGCTGTCGAAGTCGGCTTATTTGAGCGCCGACAGCGAGGTGTCGAACTTCAGGGTCGCTACGAAACGGGAGCCGCAGAAGTTGGTCCCCCCAGGGATCGAACCACACTGGTTGCCAGTTAAACTCGGCTTCGCGTTGGTGTCCCAGTAACGCAGATCGAGCGTGGCCGCCTTGTAGTTGATGTCGAAGCCAACGTCCCAATATGTGTCACTGACAAAGCCCAAATTGGTGGTCACACCGGAGCTGTACCATTCGTAACCTATCTCAGGGTTGATCGAGAGCGTAACGTCGGCAACCGGGTGCCACGGCAAGGTGATGACCGCATTACCGGACGCGTAGTAGTGACCCGCATCACCGACCCAAACGCCCGCGGGAGAAATTTTGTCGTTGAAGTTGCTGAAGGCGGTTTCGAATACACCGCCGATGGTCAGCCAATCGTTGAACTTAAACGACGGCTTTGCGTAGCCCTCGACCCAATTGCCCGTGAAAAGACCCGCAGTGGGAACATTACCGCCAGGATAATCATAATAGATAAGCCCGAGATCGAGGCCGAAATTGCCCCAAGTAAACCGCGCACCACCGGTAATATCGAATTCGGCATCGGCAAACCCGGTCCACAAGCTCGATCCCCAAACGCCTGCATAAAGCTTGAGCCAGTCGGCGGCGGTATAGTCGAGCTCGAAGTAGCCCTGCGCCGCAGGCTTGTGGTTCGACTGCGAAATGCCGCGCAGTTCATAGTCGGTGGTTAATGCGGTGCCGAAGGCGATATCGAACGGACTCGGCGCAGCGGCCGGGGCTGCTGGAGCGGCCTTCATTGGCAAGTCCGCTGCAAACGCCGACGACGCGGAAAACGCCAGCGCCGCGACTACCGACAAAACTACCTTTTTCATTGACCCTGCCCCTTTTCGGTTCGATCGACTTTCAGCCGATACAATTCGCCCACCGCAATTGCGTACCAAGTCAG
>JBOHII010000084.1:0-15150 GCA_050725955.1 Pseudolabrys sp.
CCTGAGCAGGGCCTCCAGGGAAGCGTCCGGACATGGCCCTTCGCGGGCCTTTTTTATTGGCCGCGGCGGGAAGCAGGAACTGGTTTGGACGAAGTGGAAGGATGACGACCATGACACGCGAAATGACAGGCGCCGAAATGGTGATCGAGGCGCTCGCCGACCAGGGCGTGAAGCATCTGTTCGGTTACCCGGGCGGCGCGGTGCTGCCGATCTATGACGCCATCTTTGCGCAGCAGAAAGTGCAGCACGTTCTAGTGCGGCACGAGCAGGGCGCGGTGCATGCGGCGGAAGGCTATGCGCGCTCGACCGGCAAGGTCGGCTGCGTGCTGGTCACGTCCGGCCCCGGCGCCACCAATGCGGTGACGGGCCTGACCGACGCGCTGATGGATTCAATCCCGATCGTCTGCATCACCGGGCAGGTGCCGACGCATCTCATCGGCAACGACGCGTTCCAGGAAGCCGACACGGTCGGCATCACGCGGCCGTGCACCAAGCACAATTATCTCGTCAAGCGCATCGAGGACCTGCCGGGTGTGCTGCACGAGGCGTTCCACATTGCCTCGACCGGCCGGCCTGGGCCGGTGGTGATCGACATCCCGAAGGACATTCAGTTCGCCAAGGGCAACTATTCCAAGCCGAACAGTTTCCCGCACAGCGGCTACAAGCCCAGGCTCAAGGGCGACATGGAGAGAATCAAGCAGGCGGTCGAGTTAATGGCGCACGCCAAGCGGCCACTGTTCTACACCGGTGGCGGCGTGATCAATTCCGGCAAGGCGGCAAGCGACCTGCTGCGCGAACTGGTGAAGCTCACCGGCTTCCCGATCACCTCGACGCTGATGGGGCTCGGCGCTTTTCCGTCGGCCGATCCGCAATGGATGGGCATGCTCGGCATGCACGGCACGCTGGAAGCCAACATGGCGATGCACGATTGCGACGTCATGATCTGCATCGGCGCGCGCTTCGACGACCGCATCACCGGACGGATCGACGCCTTCTCGCCCGGCTCGAAGAAGATCCATGTCGATATCGACGCCTCCTCGATCAACAAGAACGTCCATGTCGATGTGCCGATCGTCGGTGACTGCGCGCATGTGCTGGAAGACATGGTGCGGCTGTGGCGCACGCAGGCGCATCATCCGGACAAGAAGACGCTCGGTGACTGGTGGAAGCAGATCGACAAATGGCGCGCGCGCAAGTCGCTCGCCTACCGTTCGTCCAAAGACATCATCAAGCCGCAATGCGCCATCCAGCGGCTCTATGAGCTGACCAAGGACCGCGACACTTACATTACTACCGAAGTCGGCCAGCACCAGATGTGGGCGGCGCAGTTCTACGGCTTCCAGAAACCCAACCGCTGGATGACCTCGGGCGGGCTCGGCACCATGGGCTATGGGCTGCCGGCCTCGGTCGGCGTGCAATTGGCGCATCCGAAATCGCTGGTCATCGACATCGCCGGCGAGGCCTCGGTGCTGATGACCATGCAGGAGCTTTCGACCGCGGTGCAGTACCGACTGCCGGTCAAGATCTTCATCTTGAACAACCGCTACATGGGTATGGTGCGGCAGTGGCAGGAACTCCTGCACGGCGGGCGCTATTCGGAGAGCTATTCGGAAGCGCTGCCGGATTTCGTCAAGCTGGCCGAGGCCTACCACGCTTACGGCATCCGCTGCGAGAAGCCCGGCGACCTCGACCGCGCGATCAAGGAAATGATCGACGTCGACAAGCCGGTGCTGTTCGACTGTGTGGTCGATCCGAAGGAGAACTGTTTCCCGATGATTCCGTCCGGTCGCGCGCATAACGAGATGCTCCTCGGCGACGCGGCGGAAAAGCTGGAAGACGCGATCACCGCGGAAGGCAAGGTGATGGTGTGAGCTCTTTTTCCCTCTCCCCTCGTGGGAGAGGGTGGCGAGCCAACGGGCCGGCGCGAAGCGCCGCCCGATGATAAACTCCGCGAGCCGGGGTGAGGGGGCCTGGCTCGACAGGACTGTCCCCCTCACCCGGTCCCTCGCTAGCGCTCGGGACCACCCTCTCCCACAGGGGGAGAGGGAAGCGAGCAAGGATCGATACGATGAACGCAAACGTCCCCCCGAGTACCTCGCATTACCCCAGCGCGCCCACGGCGCAGAAGGCGGAGACGCACACGCTGTCGGTGCTGGTCGATAACGAGCCGGGCGTGCTCGCGCGCGTCATCGGACTGTTCTCCGGCCGCGGCTACAATATCGAGTCGCTCACCGTGTCGGAGACCGAACACGCCAAGCATCTGTCGCTTATTACCGTCGTCACGACGGGTACGCCGATGGTGATCGAGCAGATCAAGAACCAGCTCGACCGCCTGGTGCCGGTGCATCGCGTGGTGGATATGACGCTGTCCGGCCGCTCGATCGAGCGCGAGCTCGCCATGGTCAAGATCAAGGGCAGGGGCGAGCACCGGGTCGAGGCGCTCCGGCTGGCCGATGCCTTCCGCGCGCGGGTGATCGACGCCACCACGGAAAGCTTCATCTTCGAGATCACCGGCAAGAGCGACAAGATCGACCAGTTCGTCGAGCTTATGCTGCCGCTCGGGCTGGTCGAAGTCTCGCGCACCGGCATCGCCGCGATCGCGCGCGGGCCGGACGGCATGGACGCGCGATAGATTTCGTCATGCCCGGCCTTGTGCCGGGCCTCCACGTCTTGCTATCGACTGCCGCGGATAAAGCCGTGGATAGCAACGGAAGTCGGGCTTGCCCGACTTCCGCAATGGGTTAAATGCCGTGAGTCGGGTATACCCGACTTGCGGGTGACAAGCCCGGCCATGACGGTGCCAAAAGTTTGCGGACCAAAGCTATGATGGGATCGCGCGGATATAAAGGTGGCGACGAGTGCGATGCGTTTTCGCGTGGGTCGCGGCGCATTATTTTCTGGAAGCGCGGCCAGTTGCGGACACTCAAGCGGCGCTATTGGAAGCGTACGCGCAGGATTGCTCGCGACGAAGTCTCGCGCACCGGCATCGTTGCCATCGCGCGCGGGCCAGAGGGGATTTAGACAAGGCCTTCCTGATTGGACAACTGCGTGGGATCGTATGGACGCTGCTGAATTTTTCAAAGACGTGGCTGAGTTTAACTACCAAGAGTTCAACACGAATCCAGGTAATCTTCGCCATCTCTGGAATGCGATCGTTTCAATGAACACGGTGGCGGAATATGTCGCCCTTGATCAACTAGGCTATAGCGATGTCCCTAGGGCGAAGTTTGATGTGGCGGCGAAGAAAATACGGGATAAACATCCGATTCTTAACGATCTCAAATATTGCGCGGAAACGTTCAAACATGTACGGAAGATAAAAGACCATCCTAAACTTGGTTCGGGATTTTCAACGATTGCAGCAAGCACGGGCGTTTCAGACGATCCAACAACTTGGCAAATTGGCCAACACAAACCGGTTGAAGTGTTGCGCCGAGCTGTCGCTGCACTCTCGAGCTTTCCCGAATTGAAATAGCAAGACCACCGAAGAGGATTGAACCATGCGTGTTTATTACGATCGCGACGCCGACCTGAACCTGATCAAGGGCAAAAAGGTCGCCATCATCGGCTATGGCAGTCAGGGCCACGCCCACGCGCTCAATTTGCGCGACTCGGGCGTGAAAGAGGTCGCGGTCATACTGCGCAAGACCTCGGGCGGCGTCAAAAAGGCCGAAGCCGAGAAGTTCAAGGTCATGGAGGCGGCGGAAGGCGCCAAATGGGCCGACGTCATGATGATGGTGACGCCGGACGAATTGCAGGCCGACATCTATAATGGCCATCTCGCCGGCAACATGAAGCAGGGCGCCGCGCTGATGTTCGCGCACGGGCTCAACGTGCATTTCAACCTGATCGAGCCGCGCGCCGATCTCGACATCATGATGATCGCGCCGAAGGGCCCCGGACACACCGTGCGTTCGGAATATGCGCGCGGGGCCGGCGTGCCGTGCCTGTTGGCGGTGCATGCCGACAAGTCCGGCAACGCGCACGAACTCGGGCTGTCCTATGGCGCGGCGATCGGCGGCGGCCGCGCCGGCATCATCGAGACGACGTTCAAGGAAGAATGCGAAACCGACCTGTTCGGCGAGCAGACCGTGCTGTGCGGGGGCGTTGTCGAGTTGATGAAGGCGGGCTTCGATACGCTGTGCGAAGCCGGCTACGCGCCGGAGATGGCGTATTTCGAATGCATCCACGAGATGAAGCTGATCGTCGACCTAATCTACGAGGGCGGCATAGCCAACATGAACTATTCGGTGTCGAACACCGCCGAATACGGCGAACACGTCTCCGGGCCGCGCGTGATCACCAAGGAAACGCGCGCCGAGATGAAGCGCATTTTGGCCGACATCCAGTCCGGTCGTTTCACCAAGGACTGGATGCTGGAGAACAAGGTCAACCAGACCTCTTTCAAGGCGACGCGCGCCAAGCTCGCCGAACATCCGGCCGAGCAGGTCGGGGCGAAACTGCGCGAGATGATGCCGTGGATCAAGCAGCGGGCGCTGGTGGACAAGAGTAAGAACTGATCTTGCGCGGGCGCATGGCCATCGTTGCCGCCGCCCTTCTCGGGGCGGCCGCGTTTGCATTTGCCGACGAGCAACCCGGGCCGCATTGCGACGGCAACACCTACGAAATTGTGGAGTGTCTCAAAGCGCAAACCGCGCAATGGGACAAGCGCTTGAACGCCGCCTACAGGCAAGCGCTCAAAGATGCCCAGCCGAAACAGCGCGAGCAACTGCGCGCGGCGCAGCGCCTGTGGATCAAGTATCGCGACGCCAATTGCCTTTATTACGACCTTGGCGAAGGCACGATTGCGCGCATCGAAGCTGGCTATTGCATGAAGGACACGACGCAAATCCGGGCGCTCGAACTCGAAGGCAAGACCGAGAAGCATTAGGCGATGTCATGGGCTCGCTTACCCTCTCCCCTTGTTGGAGAGGGAAAAAGAGTTACCGCGTCGCCCTTGCCGTGCCGATTTTTTCTCCCAGCCACCTTGCCGCGTTGGCGGCCGATGTGCCGCCGCTTGCACGCAAATTCGCCGCGCGCATCAGATCGACCGGAATGGCGCCGATCAGCGGCTTGAGCGCGGCTAGGAATTTTTCGTCATGCGCGCGCTTGGGCGAGAGCAGCAGGATGGCGTCATACGGCGGGATCGCGTGCTTGGGATCGTCGAGCACGGCGAGATCGAATTGCGCGATGCGGCCATCGCTGGTGTAGGCGGAGACCACATCGACGTCGCCGGCTTTCGCCGCCTGGTACATGAAATCGGACTGCATCGTGCGTTGTTGGCGGAAATGCAAGCCGTAGGCGGCGCGGATCGCTTTCCATTCCGGGCGCTCGAAAAATTCATAATCGCCGGCGATGGTCAACTGCGGCGCGTGCGCGGCGAGGTCGGCGATCGAGCGGATGCCGAGTGCTTCAGCGCGCGCGCGTGGCATTGCCAGCGCATAGGCATTTTCAAAGCCAAGCGGACCGAGCATGCTGATCCCATGCGTACTCTGAAGCCAGCGCGCCACGTCGGCCAGCACGTCCGCGCGCGGTTCGACGTCGCTGCGGTGCATCTGGTTCGCCCATAGCGTGCCGGAATAGTCCACATAGGCGTCGATCTCGCTGCTCGCCAGCGCATTGAAGATGACGGCGGAGCCGAGCCCGGCGCGGCTTTGCGCCGTCAAACCATTCGCCGCCAGCCGCTGCTCGATCAGCGCGGCCAGCACATATTGCTCGGTGAACGGCTTGGCGCCGATCACATAGGTGGCTTGCGCGCGGCCATAGCCGGGCAACAACGCGGCCAGTACCACCAGCACGAGCCCGGCGCCGCCGGCGGCGACACGCGCGCGGCTGTGCCGTTCGACGCCGCGCTCCATCAGCGCCAGCAACTGGTCCACGATCAGCGCCAGTGCCGCGGCAGCGACGCAGCCGAACAACACGAACACCCAATTCTGCGTCTGCAGCCCCGCAAAGATGTAATTGCCGAGGCTGGTCTGGCCGATCGGCGTCGATAGCGTGGCGGTGCCGATCACCCAGACCGCGGAGGTGCGGATGCCCGCCATGATCACCGGCATCGCCAGCGGCAGCTCGATATCGCGCAATACCTTGCCGGGTTTCGAACCGATGACGCGGCCGGCCTCGAGCAGCGAGCGATCGACGCCGTTGAGCCCGATCACCGTGTTGCGCAGCACCGGCAGCATCGAATAAAGGGCCAGCGCCAGCACCGACGGCAGGAAGCCGAGCGCCGAGAAACCTTTGCCGAACAGCCGCTCGGACAGACCGGCAAGCGCCAGCAGCATCGGGTAGAACAGTGCCAGCAGCGCCAAGCCTGGAATCGTCTGGACCACGCTCGCCACCGCCAGCAGGGCGCCGCGCAGCAGCGGTTTCTGCCGCGAGGCGATGGCCAGCGGCAGGCTGATGCCCAGCCCCAAGGCGAGCGCCGTGACGCTCACCAGCACGTGGCTGCCGAGGTAATCGGGCAGGCGCGCCACAGCGTCGGCAAGACGGGAGTCGAGGTTCATCGCCGGCGATGATGGCCGGGTTTGCAAGGCGCAAGCAAGCCGCTAGCTTGCGCAGCGAAACCGGGGAGCGGGTGGCGATGGCCGGCAGCGCCAAAGCGATATCGACATCGGCCGTCGCGCTGAGCGAGGTGTCGATCGCGTTCCGCCTCGCCGGCGGCGGCGCCTATACCGCGGTCGAGCGCGCCACGCTGAATGTTGCCGACGGCGAATTCGTCGCCATCGTGGGGCCGACCGGCTGCGGCAAGTCCACGCTGCTCAATGTTGCGGCCGGGCTGCTGGCGCCCGCGGCCGGCCGCGTCGATATCTTCGGCAGCGCGCTCGCATCGCTCAACCGGCAGGCCGGCTATCTGTTCCAGGCCGACGCGCTTTTTCCGTGGAAGACCGCGCTCGAGAACGTCGCCATCGGGCTGGAGACTGCGGGCACGGCGTCGGGCAAAGCGCGCGTGCCGGCGCAGGCGTGGTTGTCGCGCGTCGGCTTGGGCGCCTTCGCGGATCGCTATCCGCACATGCTCTCGGGCGGTCAGCGCAAGCGCGTGGGCTTAGCCCAGGTGCTGATCCGCGACCCGAAAATTCTGCTGATGGACGAGCCGTTCGGGCCGCTCGATGCGCAGACCCGGCAGATCATGGGCAACCTGCTGCTCGATTTGTGGAGCGCCGAGCGCAAGGCGGTGCTGTTCGTCACCCACGATCTGGAAGAGGCGATCGCGCTTTCGGACCGAGTCGTCATCATGTCGGCGGGGCCGGCAGCGCGCGTGATCGGCGACTGGAAAGTGCCGCTCGCGCGCCCGCGCGACATCGGCGAAATCAAGCTCGACCACGCCTTCCACGAATTACACCGCGACATCTGGCATAAATTGAAGGCGGAAGTGATCAAGGGTTACGCGCAGACGGAGGGAGCGTGATGGCGCGGCTAACGCTGCTCACGCTGCAATTCCTGGTCGCCGTGCTTGCGCTCGTGCTGTGGTACGTGCTGTCCACCTATCCGGTGTTCGGCCACATGCTGCTGCCGCCGTTCTTCTTTTCCAATCCGGTTGACGTGGGCAAGCAGATTGTCGACTGGTTCGTCACCGGCGTGATCTGGAAACACCTGTGGGTGACGCTGGTCGAGTCGACCCTCGCCTTCGTGCTCGGCTCGTTCGGCGGCGTGCTGGTCGGCTTCTGGTTCGCGCGCCAGCCGCGCACCGCCGCAGTGTTCGATCCTTACGTGAAGATGGCGAACGCATTACCGCGCGTGGTGCTGGCGCCGATTTTTACGTTGTGGCTCGGCCTCGGCATCTGGTCGAAGGTCGCGCTCGGCGTCACGCTGGTATTTTTCATCGTATTTTTCAACGTCTATCAGGGCGTCAAGGAAGTCTCGCCGACGGTGCTGGCCAACGCGCGCATGCTTGGAATGAACGAGCGGCAGTTGATGCGGCATGTCTATTGGCCCTCGGCGCTGTCGTGGATGTTTTCCTCGCTGCATACGTCGGTCGGCTTTGCCATGGTCGGCGCGGTCGTGGGCGAATATCTCGGCTCCGCCGCCGGCCTCGGTTACCTGATCCAGCAGGCGGAAGGCGTGTTCGACGTCGCCGGCGTGTTCGCCGGCATGTTCGTGCTCGCCGCCTTTGTCATTGTGATCGATACCATCGTCACCCTGGTCGAGAAGCGCCTGCTGGTCTGGCGGCCATTGGCGAACGAAGGCAGGCCCTAGTCAGAAACCGCGCGCTGGCTTATCGTCCCCGCCGAAATGGCCTGCGCAAAGGCCAGCCAATTCAGGGAGAACGTCCATGCCCGCTTTGTTCCGGCGGCTCGTTGCCACGCTCGCCGCGGTTATATTGTCGAGCGGTCTCGCGCTCGCGCAATCGAAAGTCACGCTCGCCATCGGCGGCGCCTCGTGCCTGTGCTACCTGCCGACCATGCTCGCCCACCAGCTCGGCGAATTCAAAAAGGCGGGCGTCGATGTCGATGTGGTGCAGTTCAAGGGCGGCTCGGAGTCGCTCAAAGCCGTGATCGGCGGCAGCGCCGACGTGGTCTCCGGCTATTTCGATCATTGCGTGGAACTGGCGCCCAAGGGGCAGAATCTGCAATCCTTCGTGGTCTATGACCGCTACCCCGGCTTCGCGCTGGTGGTTTCGCCCAAGCACACCAACGAAATCAAGGCGATCAAGGATCTCGCCAACAAGAAAGTCGGCGTCTCGGCGCCCGGCTCATCGACCGACTTCTTCCTCAAGTACATTCTGCACAAATTCGGCGTCGACCCGAACTCGGTCGCCGTGATCGGCGTCGGTCTCGGCGCCTCGGCCATCGCCGCCATGGAACAGGGCCAGATCGACGCTGCCATCATGCTCGACCCGGCCGTCACCGTGCTCGCCGGCAAATACATCGACCTGCGAATCCTGAGCGACACGCGCACGCACAAGGATACGCTCGCCGTGTTCGGTGGCGAATATCCCGGCGGCGCGCTATACACACGCGCCGACTGGATCGCCTCGCATCAGAAAGAGGCGCAGGCGATGACCAACGCCATCATCGCCACGCTGAAGTGGATTCACTCCCATTCGGCCGAGGAAATCACCGCCAAGATGCCGCCCGAGTTCACCAAGAACAAGGCGCTCTATATCGCGGCGCTGAAGAACACCATGCCGATGTATTCGCTGAGCGGGATGATGGACCCTGATGGCGCCAAGGCGGTGCTCGCCGTGTTCGCGCAGTCCTCGCCGGCCATCGCCAAGGCCAATATCGACCTGTCGAAGACCTATACCAACAAGTTCGTCGAACAGGCGGGTAAGTAAATAACGCCGGCTTGCACCGCTACCGCGGCGATAAATCCTGCGTCATGGCCGGGCTTGTCACCGCAAGTCGGATATATCCGACTTGCGGCATTATATAGTGCGGAAGTCGGGCGGGCCCGACTTCCGATGCCATCCACGTCTTATATGTGCCTCAAGGCGTGGATGCCCGCCACGAGCGCGGGCATGACGGCTGACAATTCGGCGCCTCATGAACATCCTCTCCATCCAGTCCCATGTCGTCTACGGACATGTCGGCAATTCGGCCGCGGTCTTTCCGCTCCAGCGCATGGGCGTGGAGGTGTGGCCGATCCATACCGTGCAGTTCTCCAATCACACCGGCTATGGCGAATGGAAAGGCCGGGTGTTCGATGCCGGCCTGATCGGCGAATTGGTCGACGGCATCGACAAGCGCGGTGTGCTCGGTGAATGCGACGGGGTTCTGTCGGGCTATATGGGAGGAGCCGATATCGGTGCCGCGATTCTAGGCGCGGTGACGACGGTCAAGCGCGCCAATCCATCCGCGCGCTATTGCTGCGATCCGGTGATCGGCGACGTTGGACGCGGCATGTTCGTGCGCGAAGGCATTCCGGAATTCATGCGTGACAAGGCGGTGCCGGCCGCCGATATCGTCACGCCCAATCAGTTCGAGCTCGATTATCTTGCCGGCCGTGCGAGCAAGACGCTGGCCGACGCGCTCGGTGCGGTCGCCGCCGTGCAGGCGATGGGGCCGCGCGCCGTGCTGGTCACCTCGCTGCATACCGACGATACGCCCGAGGACGCGATCGACATGCTCGCCGCCGACGGCAGCGGCCGTTTTCGCCTGCGCACGCCCAAGCTGCCGCTGATGGTGAACGGCGCGGGCGACGCGGTGGCGGCGATGTTTTTTGCCCACTATCTGATGAGCGGTAAGATCGACGAAGCGCTGTCGCGTGCCGGCTCCGCCATCTTCGGCGTGCTCACCAAGACTTTGGAAGCAGGCGCCCCGGAAATCCAGGTCGTCGCGGCGCAGCAGGAAATCGTCGAGCCGAGCAAGCTGTTCAAAGCGGAGCAGCTTTGATGCCGCCATGAATCGAACGCCCGTCACCGCGTTCCTGGCGCCGCGGTTCTCGTTGCGATAATCTCGCGCCGGAGAAACCGTCATGAAGCTGGAGCACGTCGCCGAGCGCTTTCGCATCGACAAGCCGGACAAGTTTCGGCTGTCCGACCATAAGCCGGCGGAGTGCTGCGCCCTCACCATCGAAAAAGCGGAAGCCAAGGCCATGCTCGCCGAAGGCGTCGAACGGCTTGCCGACCTGCAGCAGCGGTTGCACGCGAGCGGAACATGGTCGGTGCTGATCGTGCTGCAGGCGATGGACGCCGCCGGCAAGGACAGCGTCATTAAGCACGTGATGACGGGAATCAACCCGCAGGGCGTCGAGGTGCACGCTTTCAAGCAACCGAGCGCGGAGGAACTGGCGCATAACTTCCTCTGGCGCGCGGGCATGCGCATGCCCGAGCGCGGCCGCATCGGTATTTTCGACCGCTCGCATTACGAGGAAGTGCTGGTGGTGCGCGTGCATCCCGAATTGCTCGAGCGGGAACGGCTGCCCGAGAGCCTCCTCGGCAAGGACATCTGGCAGCAGCGCTTCGAGGATATCCGCAGTTTCGAACGGCATCTGGCGCGCAACGGCACGCTGATCCTCAAGTTTTTCCTCAACGTTTCGCGCGAGGAGCAGCGCAAGCGCTTTCTCGCCCGCATCGATGAGCCGGCCAAGCGCTGGAAATTTTCCATGAGCGACGTCGCCGAGCGTAAGCTATGGGACAAATACATGGCGGCCTTTGAGGACATGATCCGGCAAACCAGCACGCCGGAGGCGCGCTGGTATGTGGTGCCGGCCGACGCAAAATGGTTCACCCACATCGTAGTGGCGGCGGCAATCGTCGAGGCGCTGAACGGGCTCGGTCTTGAATATCCCAAGATCGAGGGCAAGGTGCTCAAGGACCTCGAGGATGCGCGCAAGGCGCTCAAGGCCGAGGGCTAAGCGTACATCCCGGCGAGGACCAGAATGATCGCGAGCACCAGCGCGCCGGCGAGAGCGCCGATGAAGATCGCCCGCTGTCGCGGAGTGCGCAACACGATCTCGCCGCCGCGAGCTTTTTGCGCCGGATAAGCGGGCGGCTGTGCTGGTCCGTCCTTGCGGGTCATGAACGGGTAATGGCTTTCGCCGGCGTTTGTTCCGCGCGGATCGCCGCTTACCAGACGCCGGGAATGAGCCGATAACGTACCTGGCGGCAGTAGTCCGCATAGCCGGGCAAATCGCGCACTAGGATTCTTTCTTCGTCGAGCAGCCGCCAGAGCAAGGCCGGCAAGGCGGCCACGGCGACGAGCAGGTCCCAATACGAACCGAGTGCGAGTGGCGTCGCGCCGATCAGCAGCAATGCGCCCGCATACATGGGGTGGCGGACGATCCCGTAGAGGCCGGTCGAGACCACCGGCTGTCCCGGCTCGACGGTGATGGTCGACGCCGCATAGCTGTTCTGCTTGAGCACCCAGAAGAACATCGCAAAGCTCAGGGCGACTGCGCCGTTGGCCACCAGCACGAGCCAGGCTGGGACATTGGACCAGTGCCAACGGTAATCGAACCCCGGAACAATAATCATCAGCGCGAAGGCGGCGATGACGAGAAAAATGATGACCTTCTGGGAAGCTTCCGATTCGGCCGCGGGCCCGGCCTTCATGCGGCGCGCGAGCAGCTTGGGGTCGTGTTTGGAAAAATAGATCCCGATCGCGCTCGACGAGACCACGAACACAATGGCGAAAAGCCAGCCCTGCCAGTAGCGCAAGCTGCCGGCCGGCACGAACAGCATCAGGCCGAGAATCGGGATGAACCGGATCGTCCGCCGCCGCGCCCTGCGCTGGAGTTCGCTTCGTTCGCTTGCCATGGCTGCTCCCTCGACATTCGGGCAACAATGCTGACCTATCGCATCGCAACGCTTGATTTTTCCGCCCGCTGTCCGCTACAAGCGCGGCGTCCACCAAGCGGTTAACGCGGACTTTACCGAATTCCGCGACCTTAGCCGTCGAAGACGAGGGTTTGTTGGCAATGTCGACGCGGCAGACAGTCTGCGCGATCGAGCGGGCGGCGCAAGCCGAACCCGCGGCCATCCTCATTCTGGGCACGCTCCTTCTCCTTATCCGCCCCTGAGGGCCGGCTGGGCTGTTTGCGCCTGGGCACTCGGGGGATCGACGAAAATGAGCACCCCATAGAGCGCCCTTAAGCGGCGCATTCGACGAGAAGGATCAACGCCATGACTTCAAAGACCCAGCCCGACAAGGACCGCGTCGTCATCTTCGACACGACCTTGCGCGACGGCGAGCAGTGCCCCGGCGCCACCATGACCCATGAAGAGAAGCTCGAAGTCGCCGAGCTGCTCGATGCCATGGGCGTCGACATCATCGAGGCCGGCTTCCCCATCGCTTCCGACGGCGATTTTGCCGCCGTGCACGAGATCGCCAAGCGCGCCAAGAACGCCGTGATCTGCGGCCTCTCGCGCGCCGGCATCAAGGACATCGACCGCTGTGCCGAGGCCATCAAGCCGGCCAAGCGCAAGCGCATCCACACCTTCATCTCCACCTCGCCGGTGCACATGAAATACAAGCTGCAGAAGGAGCCGCACGAGGTCTACGAGATGGTGATCGCCCAAGTGACGCGCGCGCGCGGCTACACCGACGACGTGGAATGGTCGGCGGAGGACGCCACCCGCACCGAGCAGGATTTTCTCTGCCGCTGCGTGGAGGCCGCCATCAACGCCGGCGCCACCACCATCAACATCCCCGACACCGTCGGCTACACGGTGCCGGAGGAGCATTTCGCGCTGTTCAAGATGCTGCGCGAGCGCGTGCCCAATTCCGACAAGGCGCGTTTCTCGGTGCATTGCCATAACGATCTCGGCATGGCGGTGGCTAATTCGCTCGCCGGCGTGAAAGCGGGCGCGCGCCAGATCGAATGCACCATCAACGGCATCGGCGAACGCGCTGGCAATACCGCGCTCGAGGAAGTCGTGATGGCGATGAAGACGCGCAACGACGTGCTGCCGTTCTGGACCGGCATCGAGGCGACCATGCTCACGCGCGCTTCCAAGCTGGTTTCGGCGGCGACTTCTTTCCCGGTGCAGTACAACAAGGCGATCGTCGGGCGTAATGCCTTTGCCCATGAGAGCGGCATCCACCAGGATGGCATGCTCAAGAACGCGCAGACCTACGAGATCATGACGCCGGAGTCGGTGGGCGTTAAGCAGACCTCGCTGGTCATGGGCAAGCATTCCGGGCGTCATGCGTTTGTGCACAAACTGGAGGAACTCGGCTATCAATTGGCCGACAATCAGCTCGAAGACGCCTTTGTGCGCTTCAAGGCGCTGGCCGACCGCAAGAAGCAGATCTACGACGAGGACATTGAGGCATTGGTGGACGAGGAGATCGCCACCGCCCACGACCGCGTCAAGATCGTTTCCTTGACGGTTATCGCCGGCACACAAGGACCGCAGTCGGCGACCTTGACGCTCGACATCGACGGCAAGCACATCACCACGCAGTCGACCGGCAACGGCCCGGTTGATGCGATCTTTAACGCCATCCACGCGCTTGTACCGCACGAGGCGCTGCTCGAACTTTACCAGGTGCATGCGGTGACCGAGGGCACCGATGCGCAAGCCGAAGTTTCGGTGCGGCTGGCGGCGGACGGCCGCTCGTTCACCTCGCGCGGCGCCGATCCCGACACGCTGGTAGCGTCTGCCAAGGCCTATCTGGGCGCGCTCAACAAGATGACCAGCCGTCGCCACAAGGCTTTGGGAGTCGAGCGGCGGATTCATTCCACCGATGTCGGCTGAAGGCCCCTGTTAAATTCCGATGCCGCGCTCGCACAAGGGCGCGGCATTTGATTTTTCCGCCGGTACGCGCGGCGGACGCTGAAAAAAATCACACTTTCACCGCAATTCGCCCCGCCGAGGGCGAAATTACCAATTATCACCAGCCACTTCATTAATTCCTCGGGGACGTCTTGGAAATGCAGAAGCTACTTTTCGCGGGTGCGCTCGCGCTCGCGGCGGCCGGTCTGTTGTCGGGAACTTCGGTAACTCATGCCGGCGATTTGCCCGGTGCTCTTTCCTCGCCTCAAGCAAAAGCGGCCATCGACATAGCGCGCATCAAGCGCGAGCTCAATTTGACAGCGCGGCAAAAGGCATATTGGCCGCCGGTTGAGGCGGCGCTGCGCGCCCTCAGGCATCGGCAAGCTGCAGCGCAGCCGGCAGGCCTCGTTCATCGTATCGGCCAGCGGACTGTTTCGGTCGTGCTTAATGCCGCCGCCATCCGTCGCCTGGTGGTGGTGGCGCGGCCGCTGATCGCCACTCTGAGCGATGACCAGAAACAAACCGCGCTGGCCATGGCCCAGGAGATGGGCCTGGGACCGGTGCTGGCGGCGCTGAATTAAGCGTCGGAGGCTCTGCACCGCCCCTATGCGTTTTTTCGGGGTTGACGCTGGTCCCGGCCAATGCTGGCTATGGAGACAGTGGCCGGGCTAGCGGCCCAGTGTCACCTTGAATCTCACCGCAACCGGCTGAATAAACAAATAAATTCCGGTTGTTCGTCTCTAACTTGGAGGAAGTCGTCCATGCGTAAGTTGCTGCTGGCGGCGGCCGTTGCCGCCGTTTTTGCCGTTCCGGTGACGGTCAACGCCGCGCCGATGGTCATCAAGTTCAGTCACGTCGTCGCTGAAAAAACCCCGAAAGGGCAGGCGGCACTAAAGTTCAAGGAAGAGGCCGAACGGCTTTTGCCCGGCAAGGTCAAGGTCGAGGTCTATCCGAACTCGCAGCTCTACGGCGACGCCAAGGAGATGGAAGCC
>JBOHII010000085.1:0-4255 GCA_050725955.1 Pseudolabrys sp.
GATCGCGGCGCAGGCGCGCGATACGTTTCCGGAAGCCGGCTGGGATATCCGCAGCCGCAGCAACGTCTCGCCGCAGCTCGAGCGCAATGTGGAGCGTTTCACCCAATTCCTCACCATCGTCGGCCTCACCGCGCTGCTCGTCGGGGGCGTCGGCGTCGGCAATGCGGTGAAAGGCCATCTCGACCGCCGGCGCGACGTCATCGCCACGATGAAGGCGCTCGGCGCCTCGGGCCGGCGCGTGTTCGCGATCTACCTCGCGCAGGTGCTGATGCTGGCGGCGGTTGGCGGAGCCATCGGCATGATCTTGGGCGCCATCCTGCCGTTCCTGCTTTCGGCGGCTTTCAGCTCCATCGTTCCGCTGCCGATCGAACCGGCGCTGCATCCTGCCGAACTGGTGCTCGCGCTGGTCTATGGACTGATGACGGCGCTCGCCTTCGCGCTTTGGCCGCTCGGCCGGGCCCACGACGTGCCGGTCGGGGAATTGTTCCGCGACGCGGTGACGCCGCAGCCGCGATGGCCGCGCAAAATCTACATTGCGCTGACGGCCGCGGCGGTGCTTGCGCTCGCCGTGCTCGCCATTGCGCTGGCCTACGACCGGCGCGTCGCCCTCATCTACGTCGGCGTCGCTGCCGCCGTGTTCATATTGTTGCGGCTGGTCGCCGGCCTGCTGATGGGGGTCGCCCGCCACGCACCGCACGCGCGCTCCACCATTTTGCGGATGGCCATCGCCAATATCCACCGGCCGGGCGCGTTGACACCCACCATCGTGCTGTCGCTGGGCCTGGGTATCACGCTCTTGGTTACCGTGATCGAGATCGACGCCAATTTGCAGCGGCAATTTTCCAACGAGCTGCCGGCCAAGACGCCGTCGTTTTATTTCCTCGACATCCCGGCCGACCAGGCGGCGCGCTTCGATGCCTTCGTGCGCGCGCAGGCGCCGAAAGCCAGGCTCGAGGAAGTGCCGATGCTGCGCGGCCGCATCGTCTCCGCCAACGGCATCCCGGCGGAAAATCTCAAGCCTAGCGACGACGCCGCCTGGGTGCTGCAAAGCGACCGCGGCATCACCTACTCCGGCACGATCCCGCCCGGCTCGCGGCTGGCCGAGGGAAAATGGTGGGGGCCGGATTACGACGGGCCGCCGCTCGTCTCGTTTGAGAAAAAGATTGCCGACGGTCTCGGCCTCAAGCTCGGCGATCCGGTCACCGTCAACGTGCTCGGCCGCAACATCACCGCCCGCATCGCCAACATGCGCACCGTCGACTGGGAGAGCCTGTCGATCAATTTCGTGATGGTATATTCACCGCACGCCTTCGACGGCGCGCCGGCGACCCACCTCGCCACACTCACCTATGCGGACGGCGGCACGCCGGTCGAGGAAGGCGCCATCGTGCGCGCGGTCGCCGAGACCTTTCCCATGGTCACCGCGGTGCGGGTGAAGGACGCGCTGGATGCAATCGGCGCCATCGTTTCCAATCTCGTGCTGACGATCCGCGGCGCCAGCGCGCTCACGCTGCTGGTGGCGGCGCTGGTGCTGGGTGGCGCGCTCGCTGCCGGGCATCGTCACCGGGTCTATGACGCGGTGATCCTGAAGACGCTGGGCGCCACAAGGCTGCGGCTGCTCGCCGCCTATACGATCGAGTACCTGCTGCTCGGCACTGCGACCGCATTGTTCGGCATGCTCGCCGGCTCGCTCGCCGGCTGGCTGATTGTCAGCGAGTTGATGCATCTCCGCTTCGCCTGGCTGCCGCTGCCGGCCCTGGCGGCGGCGGTCGCCGCGGTGGCGGTTACCGTCGCCTTGGGACTTGTCGGCACCTTCACGGCATTGGGCCAGAAACCGGCTCCCGTATTGAGAAATCTATAGATTTTGCGGCATTCCGCCGCGCCGGGCTTACCCCCTAATACGGGCAGGCGTTTTCGGCTATAATCCGCCACGCAATTGTTAACGATCGGCAATGATACCAAGCCATGATCGGGCCATATCTGGCGTAGAGGCTTGACCCACACTAGATTCAGTCCACGAACGCGACGGCTTTCGCCGCCGCGCCTGACGTGACCGGCGGCATGCCGGGACATAAGAGAGGGAACTTCGATGTCGGACTTCGACCGTAACTTAGCTGCCCGCGGCCGCATCGGCGGCGCGGCAGTCGCGATCGATGTGGGCCTGCGCGCCTACATGATCCGCGTCTATAATTACATGGCCGCCGGCGTCGCTCTGACCGGCGTCACTTCGTGGCTCAGCTATCAAGCTTCGGGCGGTGACGCTATCCAGGTCGCCGGCGGGCGCATCAGCGGGCTGACCGCCTATGGCCAAGCCGTCGTCGGCGGTCCGGGTACGATCGTCCTGTTCATCGCGACGCTCGGCCTCGTGTTCTTCTTGAGCGCACGCATCAACCGCATGCAGGCGAGCACCGCGATGGGCGTGTTCCTGCTCTATGCCGGACTGCTCGGTGTGATGCTGACGACAGTTTTCATCGCCTACACCGGGGCGTCGATCACCCGCACCTTCTTCATTTCGGCGGCGTCATTCGGCGCGTTGAGCCTGTATGGCTACACGACGCAGCGCGATCTCTCGCCGATCGGCTCGTTCCTGATGATGGGCCTGTTTGGGCTTATCCTGGCGATGGTCGTCAACATTTTCCTCAAGAGTACCGGGCTCGACTTCGCCATTTCGGCGATCGGCGTGCTGATCTTCGCAGGCCTCACCGCCTGGGACACCCAGCGCATCAAGGAAATGTATGACGTCAACGACGACGGCACCGTCGCCAGCCGCAAGGCGGTGATGGGCGCGCTGAGGCTTTATCTCGACTTCATCAACCTGTTCCTGTTCCTGCTGCGCTTCATGGGCGATCGCCGATAAGCCTTGGCACGGACCGATAGCATTTGAGCGCTCCGGCCTAGTGCCGGGGCGTTTGCTTTTGGTAACCTCCGCGGCGCATGAGTGCCACCATCCGCCCCGCCAAAACCTCCGATATTCCGGCCATTACCCGTATCTATGCGCACGCCGTCGAGTTCGGCACCTCGTCGTTCGAGCTGACCCCGCCCGATGAAGCCGAAATGGCACGCCGCATGAGCGACCTCATGGGCAAAGGCTTTCCTTATCTAGCCGCCGAGATCGATGGCGTGCTTGCCGGCTATGCCTATGCGGGGCTTTATCGCACGCGCCCGGCCTACCGGTTCACGCTGGAGGATTCCGTCTACGTCGCGCCGGAGCGGCAAGGCCATGGCGTCGGCCGCGCGCTGCTGGCGGCGTTGGTCGATGCCGCGCAGGCGCGCGGCTTCCGCCAGATGATCGCAGTCATCGGCGATTCGCCCAACCAGGCCGGCTCGATCCGCCTGCATCAGGCGGCCGGCTTCCGGCATGTCGGCATCTTGCAGGATGTCGGCTTCAAGCACGACCGCTGGCGCGACACGCTGCTGATGCAGCGCGGGCTGGGGCCGGGCGGAACCAGCAACCCCTAATTCGCCACCAGCGCCAGCGGGTCGATCGAGCGCAGCACGCGGTCGAGCTCGTGGCCGCGGCGCACGATCAGGCCGGTGGCCGAGATGACGCTGTAGACGCCCTGGCGGCGCGATAGCTTGGGATTTTTTTCGATGCGGTAGAGCGGCACTTCCGAGGCGCGGCGGAACACCGAGAATACCGCGCGGTCTTTGAGGAATTCGATGGCATAATCGCGCCATTCGCCGGCGGCGACCTTGCGGCCGTAGAGATCGAGGATGCGCTTGAGCTCGCGGCGGCTGAAGGTGACTTGATTGACGGGGGCGGGGGCACGCTGTGCCGGGGCGCCGCCCCCGAGGGACTGGCTGGGATCGATTTCGCCGGAACCGAACGTCATGCGGCGCCTCCTTTTGTTAGGGCAATGATCGCGCCGGGAAAGGTCCACGGCAAGGCCCTCATGTCGGCAACTATCGCCAAGCAAACGGGCAAAAAGCCTGGGCGAACGATCACGAAGTCGTTAATCGAACCATAATAACGCCTAATTTCGGTCAATTGCCGGTCACTCTGGCTTGGGATAACGCCAGCGTTGCCTCAAAGGCCCGGTCCGGTTTGAGCTCCGGATTCCTCAGCCCCCCAGCCCCCCGGGGTTCAGCCGACCGGGCCAGTTTGAGTACCGCGTAGAGTTTGAGTATCGCGTAGAGTCAAAATTGAGTTCCGCGTACGATTCAATCCCCTAGACTTCGGGCCGGCATTTGCCGGCCCGTTTTTTTTGCGCGCCCGAAAGGATCGCGTCGCGGGAAATGCAGATCAGTGCAGGCC
>JBOHII010000086.1:0-5646 GCA_050725955.1 Pseudolabrys sp.
GTTCCGGTGAACGCAGGAATATCGAAATTCACCTGCGCCGTGCCGTCAGCGGCGACACGCACGATGCCCGAGTAGAGCGAGAGCGGGGCCTGTGTGGGCGGCTAGCCAGTGAGTTCCGCCCCTCCATCGCCACCGGAGCGGATTTGTCCCTGAGCGCCCTGCATGCCGTCGATCAGTTGCCCATAGAGATCGCGAACCTCGGCTGTGAGCTGGCGCTGCCCGAGATAGTAATTATCCGGCGCCGGCGGCTTGTAGTTGGTGAGGTTGAGAATTCCGACATCGACGGCGGCAACCACGACGCGCGCCGCCTCACCCGGGGCAAGGCCGGCAAGTTTGATCGGTACGCCGAGCGTTGAATTCGGCCGCAGAACGGGCGGCAGTTTCATGTCGAGCGCCAAGGTGCGCGCGGCGCGGTCGATCGAGAACCACTGCACGCCGATGGCGCGACCCGGCATGCGTTGCGCCGGCGCATCGAGCGGACGCCGCAAGGTGGCAACCATATAGGCGCCGGTGCCCCAGTCGCGGCCGACAGTGAGCGGCACGCGCACATTGCCCGCCTTCACGTCTTGCGAGGTTGAAGCGACCAGCCGGTCGGTGAACACGTTGAGCGTCAGACGGCCGCCGGTGCGCGCGGTCACCGACACGTTCATGGCGCCGCCAGATTTATAATCCGGCTTGTCGAGCGCGATTTCGAGCAGATCGGGCGTATCGGTGTTGGCTTCCGCATAGAAGCCGGCATCGAAAGTGAGCGTCGTGACCGGCCCGTTCGGGTCGGGCGTCGATACTTCCAGGCGGTAGCGCCCCCACTTTACCGGCATGGAAATGCGCGCCCGCTTGTCGGCGGTGGCGTTCACGGTGCCGTCTGACACGCGCTCAGTGCGCTTGATCGGCTCGTAGTCCCACTGCCCGTTTTGCCGATACCATTGATACGAGGTCTCGACCCGCAGCAGTTCATAGTGCAGGCCGTCGCGCGCCAGCAATTTGCCGTCGGGCCCGGCCATCACCACATCGAAATCGCCGTTGGCGCCGTCGGCGAGCGAGCGGCCCGAGAACGCCGGCTTGACGCCGATCATGACGGCGTCCGGCGCGATTGGCAGCGTCAGCTTGCGCTCGACGGCGCGACCGCCGGATTCCGCCATGCTGACGGTGATCGTTGCCTGCAGCGGATGCGAGGTCGTCGGAATCTTGTCGAGCTTGACCGGAAAACTCGCTTTGCCGGCAGCGTCGGTCGCCGGCATATCCTCGATGTCCTGGCGCGCGGCCGAAACGTCGTCGTCGGCGAGCCCGAAGACATAGCCGGCAAAGCCCGGCCGTTCCTTGGCCGCCGCGATCGTTACCGTGCCGGTCAGATCGAGATTTGAGGCCGGCGCGCCGTAGAGGAAATGGCCGTCTACGCTGAGTTCGGCCGGCGCGTCGCGCGGGATAACGTCTGCCGCCGAGGTGAGATCGAATTCGATGCGGTCGGGCACATAGTCCTCGACCAAGAATGTGGCTTCGCCGACCGGCGGACGTTTCGGATCGGTATAGGCCTGCACCCGCCAGGTGCCCGTCGACGCGGACGGGACGATGGGCACGCTCCAGCTATGGCCGCCGAGCCCCCGGTCGGCGATGAGCGCACGGCGATATTCGACGCCGTCGGGGCGGTCGATCACCAGCGTGAGCGGGGAAGCCGCCGCCACGCCAAGCGCGTCGCGCAGCAGCGCGGTCACGTGCACGGTTTCGCCGCTGCGATAGACGCCGCGCTCGGTATAGACGAAGGCGTCGAGCCCGGCCGGCACCTGCCGTCCGGCGACGCCCCGGTCGGAGAGATCGAAGGCGGTCGTCTTGAGGCTGAGAAACGCGTAATCCCCCTTGTCGGTGCTGACGATCGCGGCCGGCGCTTGCCCGCCCTCGCCGCGCGTCAACCCGGCCTCGAAATGCACAAAGCCGTCTTTGTCGGTGGATTTCGTCGCCAGCACCTCGTTGTTGCGCGCGATCAGCCGGACTTCGACCTGCCCGCGCGGCTCCGCGCTCGCCAGCGAATGAATAAAGACGTCGACGCCGCCATGGCCGCTGTAGGCGGTGAGCCCCAGGTCGGACACGATGAACCATTGGGTCGCCTGTTTCTCGTAGCTGTTGCTGGCCACTGCATCCTTCGTTGCCGCGGTCATGACATAGACGCCGGGCTTGAGGTCGCCGAGCGCCAGGTCGACCGGGAATGCGGTGGCGACTTCGGTATTGAGCTTGGGCACCACGGTGAGCTCGCCGCTCCACACTTTGGCGCCGCGCTCGCTCGCCAGCCGCTCGGCCTCGTAGGGCCGCAAGTTGCGCTGGAAATCGTAGCCAAGCACGGTGTCGAGCAGGTTGCGGTCGCCGACGCGATAGACCGAGAGTGCAATCGCGGTGGTGTTCACGCTGAGCAGCGGAATGCCGCGCTGGCCGGTCCGCGGCAGCACGTAGGCCTTGCCGGAAAAGCGCACGAACGGCTTGCGGTCGCGCACGAAGATGGTGAAGTCGGCCGATTTCGCCAGCGTCTCGCGCACCGTCGACGGCAGGCCGGCGCGCAGCGTGATGGCGTAGCGCTCGCCGTGCTTGAGGCCTTCGACGCAGAGCTGCTTGTCGTTGGCCGAGATCGCCGGCTTATCCTGGCCGACGATAGCGACGAAGGGCGAGAAATCGGTGCGCCGGCCGGGCAGTTCCTCGGAAAACTGGAAGCAGGCGCGCGGTGAAATGGCATCGGAATCGACCGAGTAATCCAACAGCCGGAAGCCGTGTTCGGCGCGCAGACGTTCGTATTGTCCGCGCAGGTCGGCGGTCTCGCGCAGGTCGAGCGCGAGCCGCAGCGAATCGAGCGCCGGGCGCCACTGCTGCTCATCGGCAAGCGTACGGCCGAGCAACGTCAGGCTGTCGGCTTCCAGGTTGCGGTCGGTTGCGCGTGTGTAGGCGATATAGGCGGCGGTCGCGGCACGGTCGAGCAGTAGTGATTTTTCGCTGTCGTCGCGCGGCCAAATCTGGCGCACCGCGCGCGCGAGGCGCAGCCAACTTGCAGCGTCATTGGGCGCCACGGTGACGATCTGGCCAAGCACCGTCATTCCGGTGCGGAAATCGTTTTTCTGAAAGGCCGCATCGGCGTCGTGCCGCAGCGTCGCGGCCGGCTTGGTCACCGCGCCGGCGTCACTCTTGATCTGCGCTTCGAGTTTGATCGCCGCTTCGTCAAGTTCGCTGCGCTTGAAGGCCTTGTCGGCGGCATTGGCGGGGAAAAGGGTAAGCGCAACGAGCGCGGCGGCAAGGCCGGCGCGAACGATCGTGAGCATCGGAGAAGCCTCCCAGTACGGCGACGGATCGTCACTTTTCGCGTGCGCCGGTCGCCACTATCAGTTGAGCGCTTGAAGGTGTCGAGGTCGTGGCTGCGGCGTGAACGGATTGTGGAGGTGCGCGGCCGCGGCTGCTTAGCCGCCTGAACACCCGGGCAGCATGACCGCAAGCGCAACGAATTGTCCGGCCAAACCGCTAGCTGACAATTCTGAGAAGTCTAATGAGCCGCCGTAAGGACTTCCTGTAAGCCTTTTATTTTCCTAGTGAATATTCGATTGACTGCGGCTCGGCAACGGCGGCATCGGCAGCGCCTGTTCGATCGCCCGCGCCGCCCGCAGCACAATTTCGTCGGTCCTCGGTGCGCCGACGACTTGCACACCCATCGGCAATCCGTTGCGCGCCAAACCGACGGGCACCGAGGCCGCCGGCTGTTGCGTCAGGTTGAACGGGTAGGTGTATGGCGACCAATTGAGCCAGTCGTCGCCGAAGTCGCCGCCATCCGGCATCTCGCGCCCAACCTTAAGCGCGGTGATCGGCATGGTCGGCGTCAGCAGCAGATCGTAGCGCTGGTGAAAGCGCAGCATGGCAGCGTGCAGCTCGGCGCGCGCGGTATAGGCGGCAAGATAGTCGGTGATGGTAAAGCGCCGGCCTCGTTCGGCGATCGCCAGCAAGCCCCGGTCAATTTCAGTTCGACGCTGGTGCGGGACCGTATCGGCAATTGCGGTCGCCACCGGCCACCACATCGTGCGGATCAAATCGAGCGCGCGCTCGAGCGGCGGATCGGCCTCCTCGACCGTGGCACCCTGCTGCCGCAACGCGCTCGCCGCCTTGCGTGTGGCCGCCTCGATCTCCGCATCGAGCGTCGCAACATGGCCTAGCCGTGTTGATAGCGCCACGCGCAGGCCTCGCACACCGTCGTCGAGCCCGGCGGTAAAATCCGGCGCGGTCGTATTCCAAGCCGCCATGTCGCGCGCGTCGGGCTGCGCGATCGCCGACAGCATCAGCGCGGCGTCGGCGACGGTGCGGGTGACCGGCCCTTGGTGCGAGAGCACATTAAGCAGCAGCGCCGGATAGACCGGCACTCGCCCGAAGCTCGGCTTCATGCCGAACACGCCGGTGAAAGCCGCCGGGATGCGCAGCGAACCGGCGCCGTCCGTTCCCAAATGCAGCACACCGAGACCCAGCAACGCCGCTGCCGCTCCGCCCCCGGTCGAGCCGCCCGGCGTATGATCGGGATTCCACGGATTGCGGGTAATGCCGGTTAGCGGACTGTGACAGACCCCGATCCAGCCGTGCTCGGGCATGCAGGTCTTGCCCAGGATGACGGCGCCCCGCTCGCGCAGGCGCGCCACTGCCGGAGAATCCGCGGCCGCCGGCGCTGGATCGCCGGTTTTCGAGCCGCGCCGGGTCGGCAGTCCCTTGACCCAGATATTGTCCTTGATCGAGGCCGGAACGCCGTCGATCGGGCCAAGCGAGGCACCTCCCCGCCAGCGCGCCTCCGACAAGGCGGCGGCATGCAGCGCGCCGCCTTGTTCGATTGGCAGAAAAGCATTGATGGCCGCGTTTTTGTCGATGCGGGCCAGGCAATCGCGCGCCACCTCGACCGGTGACAACGCGCCGCGCCGGTAGGCCGCCGTCAATTCGGCGCAGGTCAACGCGGCAATAGCCGTCATCATGGACCCTCGGGTTGTCCACGTTAGCCGCCCAAACCGCCGCGCGCACCTTTCATTAGACCGGCGGCGCGGGTAAACCTGATCTCCAGGCATGACCCCGTAGCTCAGCCGGATAGAGCACCAGCCTTCTAAGCTGGGGGTCGCTGGTTCGAATCCAGCCGGGGTCGCCATCACATTTTTCTGGCTTTGATTTCGCATTGTTTTTTCGCTTCTTTGGCTAACACGGCCAAAGGTTAGCCATTAACGGGTTCGCACCTTGTTCATGGCCGCAACCGCAAGACGCTCCTGGTCCGCCGCACGGGTATAGCGAACGATCTCCCGCAGGCTGGCGTGGCCGGTAACCGACGCGATCTCATGTTCGGTGCAACCCGCCTCGGCCAAAAGCCGCGCGGCGGCCTTGCGCAGGCCGTGCGCGCTGCAATGGGGCAAGCCCGCCTCGTTGCAGCGTTCGCGGAACCAATTGCCAAAGCCGGCGGCCGTGAATGGCTTGCCGAATTGCGTCGTAAGATAAGTCAGATGATCGGTCGGTGACGCGTCGATGATTGACGCTAGAGTGGCATGGAGCGGAATTTTCAACCGCGCGCCCGTCTTGTCCTGGCGAACGTGAATTTTTCCGTCTTGCACATGCTGCCGGCCCATGCGCACCACATCTGAGCGCCGCTGCCCCGTGTA
The DNA here is from genome assembly GCA_050725955.1 of Pseudolabrys sp. GTDB lineage: Bacteria > Pseudomonadota > Alphaproteobacteria > Rhizobiales > Xanthobacteraceae > Pseudolabrys. The sequence goes on from JBOHII010000086.1 coordinate 5,640, forward strand.
TAGCAAC
>JBOHII010000087.1:0-6014 GCA_050725955.1 Pseudolabrys sp.
GCGTACACCGGTCGCGTGTGGACATTCCCGGTTTGATCTGATACATCCGCGCGCCTGACGCTGGGGTTGACGCTTTTTGCCGGCCGCCAGCGGCTCCCAAATTCCCTGACTTTTCGATCCAGACTGCCAACCGATAAAGGATGCTTCGTGCAGGTTCTCGTTCGCGACAACAATGTTGACCAGGCCCTCAAGGCGCTCAAAAAGAAGATGCAGCGCGAGGGTATCTTCCGCGAGATGAAGCTTCGCGGCCACTACGAAAAACCCTCGGAAAAGAAGGCACGGGAAAAGGCGGAAGCGATCCGCCGTGCCCGCAAGCTCGCGCGCAAGAAGATGCAGCGCGAAGGCCTGCTGCCGATGAAGCCGCGCGTCATTCCCGGCGCCGCAGGCGGCCCTGGCGGTCCCGGTGGCGGCGGCCGCGGACGTGGCGGCCCGTCACGATTTGGCTGAGCCAAACCCATAACGAATTTCGATTGAATGTGGCGCGGGCCGTCAAACGCCCGCGCCACTGCTTTTTGGGCGCCGCGCGGGCGCCCGATTTGCATTTCCGCCCCGCCGCAGCATGATGGCGCCGATTGCGTGGGGGCCGATGGCGAAAATCGATTTCGACCGATATGCCGGCCGCTATGATGCGTTGGTCGCCGCGCAGACGCGGTTCTTTGACAGCGACAGTGAATATTTCGCCCGGTACAAAATCGAGCGCGTGAAGCAACTGGTAGGCGCGGTCGGGGCGGCGCTCGATTTCGGCTGCGGCGTCGGCCGCAGCCTGGCGCATCTGCGCGAGGCGTTTCCAAACGCCGAACTTGTCGGCTGCGACCCCTCGGCCGAGAGCCTGGCGATTGCCCGGCGGGAAAACCCGGCCTGCCGATTTTTCGCCTTGGCCGAACTGCCCGCCGAGCCGCGCTTCGACCTGGTGCTGGCGTCTTGCGTATTCCATCACATCGCGCCGGGCGAACGGCAGGATGCGCTGGACTATTGCCACAGCCGCCTCACGCCGGGCGGCCATTGCGTGGTCTTCGAACACAATCCGTTCAATCCGGTGACGCGGCACCTGGTGAACACCTGCCCGTTCGATACCGACGCCGCCCTGCTGAGCATGCGCCGAACGATCGGCCTGATGCGGGCGGCGCGATTCGACATCGTGCGCGCCGACTATTGCCTGTTTTTTCCGGGCGTGCTGGCCGCATTCCGCCCGTTGGAAAATTTCATGGGCTGGCTGCCGCTGGGCGGCCAGTATTTCGTCTGCGGCGCCCGCTCCTGACGTCACGCGCGGGCGGCTTGTCCGTCGGTGAGCCAAGGCGGCGCTAACGGCGAATAGTCGGCAGGAATTCGACATCGGCGGGGCCCCCGGGGACCGAACTCAAGACAATTCTGCCAGAAATTTCTTCACCGCGTCGATGGCGCCGTGGTCGTCGAGGTCGACATGGCCGCCTTGCGGGAAGCGCACAAAGCGCTTGGGCTCACGCGCCAGCGCGAACAAAGCTTCGCCGAAACGGATCGGTATGACGCGGTCGGCTTCGCCGTGCAGCACCAGAAGCGGCGCGGAGACGCGCCCGATGCGCTCATCGGAGCGGAACTTGTCCTTCATCAGCCGGCGTACTGGCGCGAAGGGATAGGCGGCAGCGCCAACCTCGGCGGCGGAGGTGAACGGTCCGTCGAGGATCATGCCGGCGATTTCGTTCCCGGCGGCAAGCGCCACCGCCACGGCGGTGCCGAGCGACTCGCCGAACAGCACGATGCGTTTTGCCCGGTAGCGCGAGCGAGCGAAGTCATAGGCGGCCGTGGCGTCAAGGATCAGCCCCCGTTCGGTGGGCGTTCCGGTTGAGCCGCTATAGCCGCGATAACAAAGTGCCAACAGCCCGGTACCGTCGGCGATCAGCGCGGTGAAGCGGCCGGCGCGGGACGCGGGCCCTTGGGCATTGCCCTGGAAATAGATCACCAGCGGCTTGCCGCCACGCGGCGGCACGAACCAGGCGATAAGTTTTTCGCCATCTGAACTTGTGAGAGCCACTTCCTCGGCCTGCGGCAATCCGGCCTGCGCCGGCGGGGTGCGCCTGGTGTCAGGGAAATAAAGCAGCGCACGCTGGAACACGTACATCAGCATGAGCAGGCCGCCGTAACCCAGAACGGCGGCGATCAGAAGCCATTGCAAAACCGTCATGCCGCGCCCCGTTGGCCGGGCCGCTTCCACACGCCCTTCTTGATCAGCGTGTCCGCTTGCGCACGGATGGCCGCGGCCAGCGCGCGCGCCGCGGGTTGCTGGGCGCGATCGCGATTGACGGCCAGCGTCCAGGTGACCGCCATGCCGCGGATCGGCGCGGTGACAATCCGTCGCTGCGTGCCGGCGAGGCTGCTCGGCGGCATCACCGTATAGCCGGCGCCGCGCTCCACCAGATCGATCGCCAGCGGCAGCGTCTCCAGTTCGATGGCGACATTGAACGGCAGGCCGCGTTTGCGTAGCGCCGTTTCCACCAGCAGGCGCAGATAGTTTGGCGGCCGGTACATCAGCAGCGGCAATCCGGCGAGCGCCTCGACGCCGATCGGCTTGTTGCGCTCGAACGGCGCATTCTGCGGACCCGCCAGGACGAGCGACTCAACGGCGAGCGGGGTGAGCGCCACGTTGCGCAATACCTTGCGGTCGGCGATCAGGACCGCGACGTCGGCCTCGCCGCTGCGCATCAATTCCTCCAGGCCCTGCGAAATCGTTTCGTAGACGTGCAGCAATACGCGCGGATATGCCTTGACGAAGCGATCCGCCACCGGCCCGCTCAACACGGTGAGCAGCGATGGCGGCAAGCCGAGCGAGACGGTTCCGCTTGGCTGTTCCGCCTGGGCGGTGAGTTCGGCCTTGGCCTGATCGAGGCCGCGCAAAGCTTGCAGCGCGCGGTCGCGGAACTGCGCACCGGCCGCACTCAAGGTCACGCCGCGGCGGTGGCGGGTAAACAGCGTGCCGCCCAGTTCACGCTCGAGCGCGGCCATCTGCCGGCTGATGGTCGGCTGGGTCTGGTTGAGAACGGAGGCGGCGCGGCCGAAGCTGCCGAGTTCGGCGACCCGGATGAAGGCCTGCAAGACGCGGAGATCCATGAATCTAATATACGCTTTCCGTATGGAAATGATACAAAACATTCAGTTTACGCAAGCCAGTTTCGTGGTTAGCGTGGCGCGGACAATAACCGGCGGCCCGGACAGCGGGCGCGCCCCACATACGAGGAGACGCCCCATGCCAAGGCTGCGTTACATCGAGGAATCCGAAAAAACGCCGGCGATCAACGCCATGATCGAATCCGCCAAGAAAACCGGCGCGCCCGATCCGCGCGTGGTGCAAATCATGACGCGCAGCGAAGTTGGCGCTGCCTGGGTCGAGTGCTGGAACAAGGTGCTCTACAAGGGCCTGCTGCCGCACAAGCTCAAGGAAATGGTGCGCATCCGCATTTCGGTCGCGCATCAGTGCGGCTATTGCTCGACCGTGCGCTCCAACGTCGCCAAGGCGGAAGGGCTTACCGAAGACATGGTCGACGACGTGCTCAATTCGTACCAGACCAGCAAATCCTTCACGCCGCGCGAGAAGGCGGCGCTGCACTACGCCGATCTGTTCAAGCAGGGCGAGCACGCCATCGACAAGGACGAAGTCTATCGGGATCTCGGCAAGCATTTCAGCGAGGAAGAGATCATCGAGCTCGGCATGCTGTGCGCGCAGACAGACGGCGTCGGCAAGCTGGTGAAGTCGCTCAACGTGATCAGCTGGGAAGAGGCGTGCGCGCTCAATCCGCGGCTCGCCGAGACCGTGGCGGCGGAAGCGGCCGAGTAGATTTCAAAAAGCCACGCATACGGCGCGGGTGACGATGGCGACCGAATCCTGCTTGAAGCGCTGCTTGTAAGCGGCGGCCGCCGCCGCAACGCGTTCGTGCAAGCGTGCATCGTCGGGCGCAAAGACGATAACGATCTTGCTCGGTTCGTGCACGATTGCGCCCGACGGCCCGCGCCACTGCCCCTGCCCGTCGATCACCGTGAATCCGCCGGGAAAGCGCGGGGTCAGTTCGCGCGCCATGAAGCGCGCCCACTGCCGCCGGCCGACGCCGAGATGGCCGCCGATATTGCGGCCGAAATAGATTTCGGCGCGCAGCATGGGCTTCGCCGGCGCCACGCAAGATGCCTGCTGCCCGTGCGCGGCGGAGGCGAGGGCGAGCAGGGCGGCGGCGAACAGGACCTTCAGCCCGGGCATGAGAAAATGATAGCACAGCGGGCATGAGCACCGCTCCCGCCATAAGGCCGGCAACGCCGGCCGACGACGACGCCATCTGGGCGATCCTGCAACCGGCCTTCCGCGCCGGCGAAACCTATCCGATCCCGCGCGACGTCAGCCGAGCCGACGCGCTCGCCTATTGGCGCAGCCCCGGGCACAGCGTGTTCGCGGCCGCGGCCGACGGCAACACGGTCGGCACCTATTACCTGCGCGCCAACAACAAAGGCGGCGGCGCCCATGTGGCCAATTGCGGCTATATCGTTGCGCCCGATGCGAGGGGCCGCGGCGTGGCGCGCGCGATGTGCGAGCATTCGTTGGCGCAAGCGCGCTCGCGCGGCTTTACCGCCATGCAGTTCAATTTCGTCATCGCGTCGAACGAGCGTGCGGTGCGGCTGTGGCAATCCTGCGGGTTCAAGATCGTCGGCACCCTGCCCGGCGCGTTCAATCATCCGACGCGCGGGTTTGTCGATGCGTATGTGATGATTCGACAGCTATGAAATTCTCTTGCGCCGCCTTGCTGTGTCGCAAGGCGAACAAGGCGGATGGGATTGTCATAAAACTTGCGTAAAAAATCGCCTCGACTAGGCGGCCCATATGGCCGCGCCGCGGTCGCGGCGGCAGCGCGTTTGCGCAAGCCAGACAACGATTATTGGGTCCGGCGGATGCGCGCCAGACGTATCGGCGCCCCCGGGCCGCGGCAAACATCGTTAACGGTTTGCAAATTACCACCGGATACCAGCGATATCACGGGCGACGCGATTCCTTGCGGGACATGACGGTCCTGCCGGAGACGTGTCATGGCAATAAATCCAATTTCTTCTTCCTCACCGGGTGCTTCCCCGCCGACCGATCCGTTGCGGCAGGCGTTCGCACAATTAACGAGCGCGATTCAATCCGGCGACCTCTCGGCGGCGCAGAGCGCCTATGCCACGCTCACGCAAGGCAATAGCGTCGATCCGAGCGGCCCCTTGGCGCAGGCCCTGAGCCAAATTGGCGACGCGCTGCAGTCGGGCGATGTGGGCCAGGCGCAGCAGTCGCTGGCTTCGCTGCAACAGCAGATGCAGTCCACGAAGGGCGCGCATCACCATCACGGCCATCATCACCACGGCGGCGGCGGTCAGACGCAATCCGCCACCGCGCCGGCGACCACAAGCAGCGACACGACGTCAGCGGCGACGTCCACGAACCTGGTCGATCTGACCGCCTAACGCGCATTCAAACGGCGCCTCTCGTGAGGCGTTTTCCGGGGCTTTTTTCGTTTGCGAGCCCGCATGTTCGACACCATCATCCTGCTCACCGGGCAGGTCGAAGAGTCCACGCTGTTGGCGGTGCTGCGCGGCCATAGTCCACGATTGAACATCCGCGCAGTCCAGTCCGCGACGGAGTTGGCCGCGATCGACCCGAGCGTGCTGGCGCGTGCGCGGCTGATCGCATTCGCCACGGCTGTGCTGGTGCCGGCCAGAATCCTTCAGGCGCTTGGTTTCGGCGCCTATAATTTTCATCCCGGGCCGCCAAATTATCCGGGCTGGGTCCCCTCACATTTTGCGATCGACGACAAAGCCGGGCATTTCGGCGTAACCGCGCATGTCATGGTCGAGCGGGTCGACTCCGGGCCGATCGTCGGCTGCAAGTTGTTCGGGATACCCTCCGGCGCGACCGTCACCAGGCTGCAGGCCATGGCGTTCATCGAACTTGCACGCCTGTTCTGGCACCTGGCAAAGCGGCTGGCGAGCCTGCCCGAACCGCTGCCGGAACTGCCGATCCAATGGTCGGG
>JBOHII010000088.1:0-6903 GCA_050725955.1 Pseudolabrys sp.
CCGACATCCATCAAGAGCTCGAAGCGATGAAATCTCGAGACAACGGAACGAGGGTCCAACTCGACCGCCTTGTCATAATCGAACTTGGCTGCGCCGTAGTCGTGGGTGACCAGCGCAATGGTACCGAGGGTATCGAAGGCTTCCGAGTTCTTGGCATCCAATCTCAACGCCTGTCTGGCTAGATCGGACGCGGCGGCGTAGTCCTTTTTATAAAAGGCAGCCGAGGCCCGGCGCAGCAGCGGCGCGGGATCTTTCGGCGCCAGTTTGATCGCCTTGTCGAAATCCTGGATGGCGGCGTCGATGTTCAAGTCGCGGTGCAACGCGCGGCCGCGCGTAAGCAGCGCACGCACGCGATCGGCGTCGCTGAGGTCACTGCGGTTCAGGATGGCCGTGCACGCGGCAACGGCGGCGAGCTTGTCGGCGCCGAATACCGGGACCGCGCAACCGGTCCAATCGACCGCATCGGCCGAATTCGCCATGGGCGCTAGCGCCGTCACGAGCAAGGCGCTGATTGCGATATGTCGGCCGACGCTGCGCATGGAACTCCCGATAGTTGCAAAGCTATCGGAGTTCTCCTTCGGGCCTGTTAAATCCTTAACTCAAATTGTAAACGTCACGCCATGAATTCCGGCAGACGGTGCACGACGCGTGGGCAGCTTGCCCTGGCCGCCGGCAGGCGGTCGACGAAAACTTGCGCCTGCTTTACCAAGCGCCGCGAAGGATTCATCACGGGGCGCGCCCCCACGCAAAAATCTCAACCCGATGCCGAATTATATCACGCCGGCCGCTCCGCGTCGGTCGCCCAGGTGATGGTCTTGTAGTTGAAGCCCGCCTCGATGGTCGGCTTGACGATGGCGAAATACGGCGAGATGTCGAAATCGCGCGGCGTGTAAAGCGATGAGTCGCGGATGTGATAAATCTCCTGCCGCGCGCTTTCGCTTTCGACCCGGGTGATCGCCGGCAGAATGGGATAGCGGACCGACGCGTAGGCCTGCGCGATCAGCGCCGAACAAATCAGCTTGGTCGGATCGCCGGAGCCGAGCGCGATCATGCGCCGTCGCCAGCGTTGCGGCACCGGCAGCGGAACTAGATAGCGCGCAAGGTCGATGATGTTCTTGAGGTCGTATTCCAGGCCGAGCCGCGCGACGGCGTAGTCGCAAATTTTCTTGCAATCCTCCGCCGACAAACCGACCGGCCGGCAAATGCGCGTGTGATATTTAAAATATCGCGAAAGCGGAGAAACGGTGATGCCTTCGTCCAGGTTGGACTCCACCAGATCGCATGGCTCACCATTGGCGGCGAACTTGCCGGCGACCGGCCCGACGAAGAGCCCCGCATGCGACCAGGTCGACTGCGTCAGGTATTTGATGATGCCGGAAATATGATTGCGGCCCTCGATCAAGAGAATATCGCCGGGCTTGATGCAGGCCCTGAGCGCCGCCGGATCGGTCGGGGTGAACGGCTCGTAGCCGGCAGCCGGCCTTTGCAGGTAGGCCGCGATCAGGCGGCCGATGCGATCGAGAATCCATCTCATGGGGTCAGCCGCGCGTCACGAATGAGCGAATTGCCAATAGAGCTCGCGCGCCTTGCGGCAGAGCGGGCCGGGCTGCAGGGAGCGTTCGTCGATGCGATTGATCGGCATCACCTTGGAAGCGTTACCGGTGGCAAAGATTTCGTCGGCTTGTTCGAAGTCGGCGTAGCGCAGCACTTTCTCGATGACGGTGACACCGGCCTCGCGCAACAGGCCGATCACACGCATGCGGGTAATCCCGGCAAGGAAGGTGCCGTTGGGGATCGGCGTCAATACGACGCCGTCCTTGGCCATGAACACGTTGGAATTGGCGAGCTCGGCGACATTGCCGACGACGTCGCAGACGATGCAGTTGTCGAAGCCGCGCGACTTCGCCTCGAACAGCGCCCGCGCATTATTCGGATAGAGGCAGCCGGCTTTGGCGTCGACCGGCGCGGTCTCCCAGGTCGGGCGGCGGAATGGCGACAGCGTGATGGGAAATCCGTCCGGCTTGCGCATCGGCGAATCGTACAAGGTAAGCGCAAAGCGCGTGGACTCCGGGTCCGGCGCCAGCGGCTGCGGCCCCGCGCGCTCGGCCCAATACATCGGCCGCACATAGAGCGGAGTGTCCTTGGGAAACTTCTTCATACCGTCGCGCGCCAAGCCGGCGATCTCCTCGGCCGGCATTGTCGGCTTGAGATACATGGTTTTCGCCGACGCATTCACCCGTGCGCAGTGCAGGTCGAGGTCGGGCGCCACATTTTCGAACACGCGGGCGCCGTCGAACACCGAGGAGCCGAGCCAGATGGCGTGCGTGCGCGCGCCCCACATCTGCACGTTGCCCTCGTGCCAATGACCGTCGATAAAGGTCCAGGTCGCGGACAGGGTGGGGCTCGCGGCCATGTGATGGCTCCTGCGTGGCGGGTACGATGCGCATTATGCTACGCCAGCCGCGGCGCAAAATCCTATGCCAATTGCCGATGGGAGGAATCAATGTCCATTTTCGTTTTCGATGCCTACGGCACGCTGTTCGACGTGCACGCGGCGATTGCGCGCTTCCGCGCCGAGGCCGGGCCCGACGCCGACCGCATGTCGGAAATCTGGCGCAGCAAACAGCTTGAATATACATGGACGCTGACGCTCGCCGGCCATTACGCGGATTTCTGGACGCTGACCGGACGGGCGTTGGATTTCGCGCTGGCGAGGGTGCCGTCGGTGCCCAAGGCGCTTAAACCGCAATTGCTCGAGGCCTATTTCCAGCTCGACGCTTTTGCCGACGCGCGGGCGGCGTTGCGCGCACTCAAAGCCAAAGGCCGCAAGACCGGCATTCTCTCCAACGGCTCACCCGACATGCTCAAAGGCGCGGTGGACGCCGCGCGCCTTGGCGGCGATCTCGACGCCGTACTGTCGGTCGATAGCTTGAAGATGTTCAAGCCGCGGCCGGAAGTGTACCGGCTGGTCACCGATCACTACCAATGCAAGCCGGCGGACGTGACGTTCGTGTCGTCGAACCGCTGGGACGTGATGGCGGGGACCTCGGTCGGCTTTCGCGGCATCTGGGTCAACCGCGGCAAGATGCCGGACGAATATTCCGATTTTCCGCCGCGCGAGGTGCTGGCCGATCTCAATTCACTGGCGACATTAGCCTAGCGGATAGGGCTGGCGCGCCTCGACGCCGCCGCCTATATGCGCTGGACCCGCCACGGCCCCCGCATGCAATCGATCATTTCCATCGCCAATCTCTCCAAGACCTACGCGACCGGGTTCCGGGCGCTCAAGGAGGTCAACCTCGATATCAGGCGCGGGGAGATCTTCGCGCTGCTCGGTCCCAACGGTGCCGGCAAGACGACGCTGATCGGCATCGTCTGCGGCATTCTCAATGCCACGCAGGGCACGGTGACGGTAGATGGCCACGACATCATCGCGGACTACCGCAAAACTCGTTCGCTGATCGGGCTGGTGCCGCAGGAACTGCACACCGACGCTTTCGAAAGCGTGTGGGCGACGGTGAATTTCAGCCGCGGCCTTTTCGGCAAGCCGCGCGATCCGGCGCATATCGAGAAGGTGCTGCGCGCGCTGTCATTATGGGACAAGAAGGACGACCGGATCATGACGCTGTCCGGCGGCATGAAGCGGCGCGTGCTGATCGCCAAGGCGCTCGGCCACGAGCCGCAAGTGCTGTTCCTTGACGAACCGACCGCAGGCGTCGACGTCGAACTGCGCAAGGACATGTGGCAGGTGGTGCGCGATTTGCGCGCCTCCGGCGTGACCATCATCCTCACCACGCACTACATCGAGGAGGCCGAGGACATGGCCGACCGGGTCGGCGTCATCAACAAAGGCGAGATCATCCTGGTCGAGGACAAGGCCGAGCTGATGCGCAAGCTCGGCCAGAAACAGCTGATCCTGCGTCTGCAAAAGAAGATCGACGCACTGCCGGGCGAACTTGCCGGGCACGCATTGACGCTCGCCGCCGGCGGAGCCGATCTCGTCTTTACCTACGACACGCAGGTCGAGCGCACCGGCATCACCGCGTTGCTCGCCGACCTCAACCGCGCCGGCATCCGCTTCCGTGACCTGGAGACGCGGCAGAGCTCGCTGGAAGATATTTTCGTCGGCCTGGTGAGCGAACGGCAATGAATTACCGCGCCGCCTACGCGATCTACCGTTTCGAAATGGCGCGTACCGCGCGCACCATCTGGCAGAGCATCGTGTCGCCGGTGCTCTCCACCTCGCTTTATTTCGTGGTGTTCGGCGCGGCGATCGGATCGCGCATCACGCAGATCGAGGGCGTCTCCTACGGCGCCTTCATCGTGCCCGGGCTGATCATGCTGACGCTGCTGACGCAAAGCACGATGAACGCTTCGTTCGGCATTTACTTCCCGCGCTTCACGGGAACGATTTACGAAATCCTGTCGGCGCCGGTATCTTCATTGGAGATCGTGCTCGGTTATGTCGGCGCCGCCGCCACCAAGTCGATTATTCTCGGGCTGATAATTCTCGTAACCTCGTTTCTGTTCGTGCCGCTGCATATCGCGCATCCGTTCTGGATGCTCACGTTCCTGGTGCTGACGGCGGCTACCTTCAGCCTGTTCGGCTTCATCATCGGCATCTGGGCCGACGGCTTCGAGAAGCTGCAGATCGTGCCGCTGCTGCTGATCACGCCGCTGACTTTCCTCGGCGGCACGTTCTATTCGACCAGCGTGCTGCCGCCGTTGTGGCAGAAGATCACGCTGTTCAACCCCGTGGTCTATCTGATCAGCGGCTTCCGCTGGAGCTTTTTCGAGATTGCCGACGTGAATGTCGGCGTCAGCCTCGCCATGACCTGCGTGTTCCTGGTTTTGTGCCTCGCCACCGTCTGGTGGATTTTCAAGACCGGCTACCGGCTGAAGAATTAACATCGCTGCATTCAGCGCGCGTTGACCAGCGTTGGCAGCCACAGCGACAGCGCGGGTACGAAGGTCACCAGTATCAGCACCGCGATCATGACGCCGTAGAACGGCCAAATGCCGCGCATGACGTCTTCCAGTCTGACGTTGCCGACCGCGCAGCCGACGAACAGCGTCGAGCCGACCGGCGGCGTCAACAGACCGATGCCGAGATTGAGCAGCATGATCATGCCGAAGTGAACCGGGTCGACACCGAGCTTCATCACCACCGGCAACAGGATCGGCGTGCAGATCAGGATCAGCGGCGCCATGTCCATCAGGCAGCCGAGCACCAGCAGCATCACGTTGATCAGCATCAGGATGATGTATTTGTCGTTCGACAGCGTCAGGAAGAACGTCGTGATGTGCGCCGGCATCTGCATCAGCGCCATCACGTAGCCGAAGCTCGACGCCATCGCGATCAGCGTCATCACCATCGCCACGGTCTTGAGCGTGCGGTGCACGAGCGCCGGCAGGTCACGCCAGCGATAATCGCGGTAGACGAACATGGTTACGAAAAACGCCCAGATGCACGCAACCGCGCCGGCCTCGATCGCGGTGAAGATGCCGAGCAGGATGCCGCCGAGGATGATCACGATGGTGATCAGGCCCCAGGCCGCATCGATGGTGATGCGCACCGCGTCGCGCAGCGGCACCGCATCGCCTTTGGGGTGGCCATCGCGGTAGGCGATGAAGATGACCAGCACGACGAGCGCTGCGCCGAGCAGCAGGCCCGGCACCACGCCGGCCATGAACAGGCTGATAATCGAGATCGTGCCGCCAGTCGCCAGCGAATAAATTACCGCATTGTGGCTCGGCGGCACCATGATTGCCTGCACCGAGGCACTGATCGTCACGTTGGTGGCGAATGCGCGCGGATAGCCGACCTTCTCCATCTGCGGAATCATCACCGAACCGATGGCCGAGGTATCGGCAACCGACGAGCCGGATATGCCGCTCAGGAACGTGGTGGCGAGAATATTGACCACCGACAGTCCGCCGCGCACCCGCACCAGGCCGACGATGACGTTGGCGAATTTCACCAGCCGTTGCGCCATGCCGCCTTCCGCCATGATCGCGCCGGCAAGCACGAAGAACGGAATGGTGAGCATCGCGACTTTGCTCACGCCGTCGGAGATTTTCAGCATCACCGCCTCAGGCGGAATGCCGATCCACAGCGCCCCGACCAGCGCGCCGAAGCCGAGCGAATAGGAAATCGGCATGCCGATGCCGAAGCAGATGAACAGCGTGCCGAGGAGAATGAGGATGTCCATGACCGGGCCCGCCTAGTCGAAAGCCGCGGCTTGCGCGTGCGGATCGTTGGCGAGCGCGGTAGGCCGGCCGATCGTCAGGTGCTCGACGATGAACAGGAGCGTGAAGATGCCGCCGATCGGGATCGGCGAATAGACGATGCCCACCGACAGGAACGGAAAATCGGCGATGGTGTTCTGCCAGGTGGCGATGCACAGCTTGACGCCGTAGATCACCATGAACACGGCCATGATCGTCATCAGGATTTCGACGACGAAACCGGTGACGCGGCGCGCCGGCGCAGGCAGCCGGTCGACGCCGACGGTGACGCTCATGTGAATGCAAAGCCGGTAGCAGGCGGCGGCGCCGAAAAACGTGAGCACGATGGTGAGCAGCACCGCCATCGGCTCGGGCCAGGACGCGGCGCTGTTGAGGACGTAGCGGGTGAACACACCCCACGGGATCACCGCGGAAATCAGCACCAGCGCCACCCCCGCCACCAGCACGCAGATGAAATAGGCGACGTCCATCGCCTTACGGTATTGCGCCGCCATTTTCCCCCGCCCTCGCCGTTCGTCATTCCGGGGCGCCGCGAAGCGGCGAACCCGGAATCCATAATCACCGACCGGGAGTATGGATTCCGGGCCCGCGAGCTTCGCTCGCGTCCCGGAAATGACAGGTTGAGCTATTTCACTGCCTGGATGCGCTTGACCG
>JBOHII010000089.1:0-14208 GCA_050725955.1 Pseudolabrys sp.
GGATAACGAGTGGGCGGCGGGCAACTTGAAAAAAGCAGCCGCGGCGCGGGGCGTCGATGCGGCGCGACTTGTTTTTGCCAAGCGCATGCCGCTCGCCGACCATTTGGCCAGGCATCGATTGGCCGACTTGTTTCTCGATACGTTGCCCTGCAATGCCCATACCACCGCCAGCGACGCGTTATGGGCGAGCTTGCCGGTGCTGACGTGTCTTGGCGACACGTTTGCCGGCCGAGTAGCCGCAAGCTTGCTCCATGCTGTCGGTCTGCCTGAATTGGTCGCCACGGCATTGGACGATTACGAGCAGATGGCGATCGATCTCGCAACACATTTAGAGAAGCTGGCGACGATCAAGCGCAAGCTGGCGGACAACCGTCTCACGGCGTCGTTGTTCGACACCAAGCGTTTCACCAAACGGATCGAGGCCGCCTACATCGCCATGCACGAGCGTTTTCAAGCCGGCTTGCCGCCCGATCATGTTGCGATTGCGGACTGAGCCGCTGGGTGAGATCGTCGGCCGCGTCGGACTTGCCCTGGTGGCGGGCGGCAGCGATGGTAATCGTCAATGCGCCGGCGCGGCCGCGGCGACGGGTTCGTGGCGCAGCAACAGACGAAACATGAGCGCGTGCGTGACCAGCAGGAGCGGAACGATCGCCGTTGGCAGATAAAAAGCTGCGCCAAGTTCACCTGGCGAAAGTCCGGCCGCGTTGGCCTGGTAGAACGCATTGATCAGATCGGCGCTGCCCCAGATATTGAATATCCAGACCAGCGGAAGGGCAAGGCTCGCTCGTAGTGCCGCCAGCGAAAGCATAGCGAGAATGGCGGCTACGAGATCGCCATAGGCGGCCTGTGTCGCAAACGCGGCGGGCAAGTCGGGCGAAACCACGCCGGGAATGAGAAACGACAAGCCGATAAAGCGGAACGCGTGCAGCGCGAGCAGTGGCTGCAACGCGTCAACCAGCGGGCGCTGGCGCAATTCCGGCCAGATAATACGCGCCGCGACAATTCCCCAGGCGAGGAAAGCAAAGACGATGCTTATTCCAAACAGGGCGAGTGTCGGCATGGGCTGTTCCTTTCATGGTTTCATCGGTCAATGCGCTTCGACTTCCGCGCCAACCGGCTGCGGACGCCGCATGATGATGCCGAGCGCGGCCAATGCGACGAACAGGACGGTCAGGATCAGGAACACGTCGGCATAGCTCATCACCGCCGCCTGCAGGCGCACCATGCCCATCATCTGCTTGAGCGCCATCAGGTGCGCATCGGAGCCCTGGAAGTGTGAGGTGAGCCGCGACAGCATTTCGGTTGCCGGCTGGCGCGACCAGTCCACCTGCTCATGCAGGCGCGCGAGATGCAGGTCCATGCGGTCGTTGAACAGGGTGTTGATGGCGGCAAGCCCGATGGCGCCGCCGAGATTGCGCATGAGGTTGAACAGGCCGGAGGCGTTCTTCACGCGATCGGGGGAAAGCGTGCCGAGCGCGGTGTTGGTCACCGGCACGATCGAGAACATCAGGCCGACGCCGCGGAAGATCTGCGGCCACAGCAGCTGCCAGAAATCCCAATCCTGCGTCATGTAAGTCATCTGCCAGGTGCCGACGGCAAACAGCACGAAGCCGGTCATCAGCACGTAACGCAGATCGAGTTTCTGGCTCAGTTGACCGGCAATCGGCGCGGTCAAAAACATGGCGAGGCCGGACACGAACATGGTGTCGCCGATCATCAAAGCGTCGTAGCCGCGCACTTGCGCCAGATACACCGGATAGAGATAGGTCAGGCCGTAGAGACCGATGCCGAGCACGAAGGAGAACATGCTGCCGACCGCGAAATTGCGGTTGACGAAGGTGCGCAGGTCGACGATCGGCACGCGCGCGGTCAGCACGCGGGCGAAGAAGGCAATTGCCGAAAGCGCCGAGACGACCGCAAGGACCGCGATGGCGCTGTCGTCGAACCAATCCTTGCGCGGGCCTTCCTCCAGCACGTATTCGAGCGCGCCGAGAAAGCCCGCCATGCTGTTCAGGCCCCACCAGTCAAAATTCTCCAAGAGCGAATAGTCGGGTTTGTCGAAATCGACCAAAACGTATGTCGCCGCCGTGACGATAATGCCGGGCACGATGTTGACGAAGAACAGCCAGTGCCACGACAGCGCATCGGTGACGTAGCCGCCGATGGTCGGCCCGATCGTGGGGGCGAGGGTTGCGATCAGACCGACCACCGGGGCGACATATTTCTGCCGCGGGCCCGGGAAAATCAGATAGGCCGAGGCGAACACGGTCGGCACCATGCCGCCGCCGATAAAGCCCTGCACCGCCCGCCACACGATCATGCTGTCGATCGATGAGCTCATGCCGCACATGATGCTGGCGAGCGTGAAGCCGGCCGCCGAGGCCGTGAACAGCACCCGCGTGCCGAGCGCGCGCGACAGGAAGCCGGACAGCGGGATCGCAATCACTTCGGCGATCAGATACGAGGTCTGCACCCAGGGGATTTCATCGGCGGAAGCCGACAGGCCGGCCTGGATCTCGGCGAGCGACGACGAGACGATCTGAATGTCGAGAAACGCCATGAACATGCCGAAGCACATGGTGACGAAGGCCAGCAGCCGGCGCGGCGTCAAAATGTCCGCGCTTCCGGCTCCGCCCAACGGGGACTGGGCGGAGGCCGGAAACGCGGCGGTGGTGGTGCGTGCCGTCATGACACACGCCTCACCACGTTGCGGCTTGCCAGTGCGGCGCGGCGCCGGCAGTTGACCAGCGGCCGGCGTCGGCGGTCGCGGCTTGCGGCTTGGTGTTCACGTCCACCACCACCGACATGCCGGGCCGCAACAGGCGTTGCTCGGCGACGTCGGCCGGCAGGCTGATGCGCACGGCGAGCCGCTGCACGATCTTGGTGAAGTTGCCGGTCGCGTTGTCGGGCGGCAGCAGCGAGAACACCGAACCGGAAGCGGGCGAAACGCTCGCCACGGTGCCGGTGATGTCGTGGCTCGACAGCGCGTCGACGCTGATGGCGACCGGCTGGCCGGGCCGCAGGCGCGCGAGCTGCGTCTCCTTGAAGTTGGCGTCGATATAGACGTCGCGCAGCGGCACCAGGCTCGCCAGCCGCTGGCCGGTCTGCACGAAATCGCCGACCCGCATGGCGCGATTACCGATCACGCCGTCGACCGGCGCCCGCACAACGGTGAAGGAAAGATCGCGCTCGGCCTTGGCGAGCGCGGTCTTGTACTCTTGAACCTGGCGCGCGGCCTCCTGTTTTTGCGCTGTGAGCACATCGACATTGGCGATGGCGGAATCGAGGGCCGCTTGCGCGCTTTGCACGCCGGCGACCGCCTGGTCGCGATTGGATTGCGCCAGTTCGAGGGTCTGGCGGCTGGCGAACTGCTTGGCGGCCAATTCTTGCTGGCGCTGCCATTCGGACTCGGTGCGGGTCTTGACCGCCTCGGCGGAGGCGAGTTGCGCCCGCGCCTGTTCGACCGAGGCGCGCTGCGCTTCGACTTGCTTGCCGATCCGCTCGACCGTCGCCTGTTGGGTGGCGACTTTGTCGCGCGCGGTGGCAACCGCCAGGCGGTAGTCGCCATCGTCGACGCGGGCAATCACATCGCCGGTGTGGACATTGGAATTGTCCGCAACCTCGATCGCCGAAACATAGCCGGACACCTTGGCGGCGAGCGTGGTCGCGTCGGCGCGCACGTAGGCGTCGTCGGTGGAAACGATGAAGCGGCCGGCGGTGAGCCAGTGATAGCCGTACCAGCCGCCGGCGGCGAGCGCGATAACCGCTACCGCGCCGATGGCGACGAACTTGCTGCTGCTGCGGCCGGCCGGCTTTACGGTGGTGGCGCTGTCATTGGCGGGGGCTTCCGGACGGCGTGCGGCCGGCATTTCGGCGGTCGCGGGCTTCTCGTCGTCATTACCGGCGGGCAAAGCCGGCTCGAGGCGGAAGGCAAGGGCCGCGCGCTGGGCGGCATTAGCCCCACGGGCGCCGACCAAGCGGCCGGGCAGAGGGGAAACGTTGTCATCGTTAACGGATTGGGACTGCATCTTCCGCTCCTAGAGAATGGGTATTGACCGAACGGTTCGGTCATTGGTCGAAGGTATAACGAGAGCCGGTTCCGAAGAGGGCGATTCGGCTTTAAAGTCGATGTTTAGAGGGGAAACGAGAGATGTCGGACACTAGTGAATTGGCCGCAACCCGCCCGGTCGAGGTGGAAGAAGACAACGCCAAACGCCGGCAGATCGTGGACGGAGCCCGCCAGGTATTTCTGGCGCGCGGCTTCGACGCCGCCAGCATGGGCGATATTGCCAAGGCGGCGGGGGTCTCCAAGGGCACGCTCTACGTCTATTTCAAGGATAAGGACGAATTGTTCGGGGCGATCGTGCATGGCGAATGCTCGATGCAGGCCGAAGGCGTGTTCGAATTCGACCACGCCGATCACGACGTCGAGGCCGTGCTGCTGCGCCACGGCCAGGCCTTCGTGCGAAACATGGGGGATCGAAGCCGCTTGTCGTCGCTCCGCACCATAATCGCCGTTGCCGAGCGCATGCCGGATCTTGGCCGTAAGGTCTATGAGACCGGCCCGGCGGTCGCCACCGCCAAGCTTGCGGCCTATTTGCGGGCGCAGGTGGACGCGGGCGTCCTCGCGATCGATGACTCCGAGGTGGCTGCGGCGCAATTCATCGAGACCTGCCACGCCACCATGTTCAAGCCGATGCTGTTCAATTTTGCGCCGGCCCCGGCGCCCGAGCGCATTCGCCACGTGGTCGGCATTGCGGTGCGCGTGTTTCTAAAGGCCTATCGAGTCGCCTGATCAACCAACATCGCCGTGCACGCGCGTCGGGAAAAGCTCGCTGCGGCGCCCATTTAGCGCCTGCGCTCGGAACGGCTGCATATAAGTAAGTATTTGAAATAATTAGCGTATATTCTATTTATGGCGGTGCGGCGAAGTCTTGTTGCGGTGTGACTTTTCACACTTCAAGATTCGCGGCTTCGGGAGCATCTTCGCAGTCAAGATAGAGGAGAAACCGCGATGTTCCGCCAGACCCAAATCAGCCAGATCTTCACGGTGTTCGGTTCTTTCGTTCTCGAAGGCGACTATTACCAGGCCGGCCGCTCCAGGAATCAGATCCGCTGCGACGCGCGCAAAGCCGAATTCAACAACGTCCTGCGCGAAGCTCGTCAATAAGCGACGCCGCCATCACTCGTCGTGCAGCCGATGCAGCAGAGCCGGAACATCCGTGATAACGAACGCCCCCCGACGCTTGCTCAACAGCCCCTGGCGCTCCATCAATTTGAGTTCGCGCGCCACCATTTCACGGCTGGTGCTCACGCAAGCGGCAATATCCGAATGCACCGGTGGCGGGGAGACTAGGGCCTGATGCGAATCGGTCGGGTCGGCGCGCGAGCGCCGCAGCAGTTCGGCATAAATCCTGTGTTTCACATCCATTGAACTGAATTCATTGATCCGCTGGTCGAGCGTCCTGATGCGGGCGACCAGATGTTTAAGCAAAATCTCGCTCACATCCGGGTATTTGCGCAGAATCTCGCGGAACACCGCCGCCGGCATGCAGGCCAAGGTGGCGTCCGTGATCGCCAGGATTCCGGCCGAGCGCGGCTGGCCGTCGATCGCCGCAATCTCGCCGAAATAATTACCGGCATTGATGTCGGCCAAGATGACCTCGCGGTCAGGCGAGGGCGTGATCAAGACGCGCACGGCGCCGCTGGTGAGGAAATAAATGTCGGTGCCGGTTTCGCCTTCTTCGAGCAGCCATTGCTTGGCTTTCGCGTGCCGCCAAAGACAGCGGCGGTCGAGTACGGCAATTTCCTTGGCTTCGAGCGAGCGCAGGATGGCGATCTTCTCGAGCGTCTCGTGCGGCTTCATGACCGGAAAACCCAGACGGCTAGGGCGGACGGCGATTCAGATCAGCGGGCGATGGCACTTCGCTTCAAGAACCGGCCGGTCAAAATACACCTTTCGCGCGACAGGCGGAAGGTGGCCGCGGCGGCGGCCGTTTACCGCCTCATCGGCCCGTCCGCGCCGCCGTGAAAGAAATGCGGTAACAGCCATGGTTTCTATGGCCGGTGCGGTTTCGGACAAAGTAAGCTTTCCATCTATTCCGGGCCTTGCGATCAAGCCGCGTATGGGCTGTCATTTCGCAACCGGGACGCTTTGCCGCATGACCACTCGAAATCCACCGACCGCCGCGACGCGTGCCATCGTCGCTCACACCGCCTTATCGCGGTCGGCACAACGGTGGATTTTCCTTTATCTCGGTACTTTGGTCTTTCTACTAGCCTTCGGTAGCCCGGCCAGTGGTTTGATCGATATTCCGTTCAGCTTTTTTCTCAAGAACAAGCTACATTTACCAGCGCAGGAGTTGGCCGACTTTAGGTTAGTTGCCGCTATTCCTGTCTACCTGTCTTTTGTTTTCGGATTCATTCGCGACGTCTGGAATCCCTTCGGAATGAAAGACCGAGGATTCATGCTGCTGTTTGGCGGCATCACTGCCGCTCTTTATGTCTTGTTTGTTGCTTTCACGCCTGTTTCCACTGGCACGCTTCTCGTTGCGATCATCGTTTTAATGACGTCATATCTTTTCGTCGCAAGCGCCCAAAACGGACTGGCTTCCTCGATCGGCCAGCAGCACGCCATTTCCGGTCAAATTAGTGCGGTGTGGAACATCTTCTCGTCGATTCCCAACATTGCTGCGTTCCTTCTCGGCGGCAGTCTCAGCTCCTTGCTCGAAAGGAAAAATGCCGAACAAACCGTCCACATAATATTTCTCATCGGTGCGGCAATTATGGCCTTGGTCGCCGCTTATGCCGCGTTAAGACCAAGAAGCGTATTTGACAATCTTCGCAACGAACGAACGGCCACCGTCGAGCCACTAAAGGACATTCGAAGACTAATTCGCCATTGGCCGATTTATCCGGCGCTGCTCATTTGGACTTTATGGAATTTTTCACCCGGCGCAGAGACGCCACTTCAGTACTATTTGCAGAACACCCTCAACGGCGGTGACGCAAACTGGGGGCAATTTAACGCCATTGCCGAGGCTTCATATATTCTGACTTTTATTGTGTTCGGATTGCTTTGCCGAAAGTATCCACTCAAGAACCTCTTGCTTTGGGGAACCGTCATCGCGGTGCCGCAGATGGTTCCACTGCTCTTGGTTCATTCGGCGACCGACGCGTTGATCGCTGCGATGGTGATGGGTCTCATGGGCGGCATTGCGACCGCGGCCTATATAGACCTGATCATTCGATCCTGTCCTGCGGGACTGCAAGGCACAATACTCATGACATCCGCCGCCCTTAGCGCGATCGTCTCTCGTTTTGGCGATGTGCTCGGCACATTCCTTTACGAAGAATATGGTGGATTTGGCACTTGCGTCGTCATGATCACAGTTGTGTACGCCCTGATCCTTCCGGCATTGCTGCTGATACCGAAAGATCTCATCGTCACCGCCGATGGGCAAAAGCTTCAAATCGTGGACCAGGCCAAAGGCTAAAATCGTATCTTGCAGGTCAGCGATGCCGCCAGGCTTTTCTGTCTCGCCTGCATCGAAGAAATCGTTTCGACGCCGATACTCAGTCTGGCCCTAGCCCTTGATGAAGGTGCCGCTGCGCAATTCGCTGACGGCTTGCTGCAACTCGGCCTGCGTGTTCATGACGATCGGCCCGTACCAGGCGACCGGCTCCTCGATCGGCTTGCCCGACACCAGCAGGAAGCGGATGCCGTTATCGCCCGCCTGCACGGTGACTTCGTCGCCGCGGTCGAACACGACCAGCGAGCGGTCGCCGACCGGCTCGCGGAACAGGATTTCCTCGCCATCGACCTGCTTCTCGCTGAGCACGCCGAACGGCTTCGACGCATAGGCGAACTTGCCGTCGCCCTCGAACACGTAGGCGAAGGCGTGGCGTTCGGTTTCGACCTTGAGCGTCTTGCGCTTGCCCGCCGGCACGAACACGTCGAGATAGCGCGGATCGGCGGCGACGCCCTCGATTGGACCTTTTTTGCCCCAGAACTCGCCGCAGACGACGCGCACGCGGGTGCCGTCGTCGTCGGTGACTTCGGGGATGGCGGCGCCGGGGACATCCTGGTAGCGCGGCGCGGTCATCTTGAGCGACGAGGGCAGGTTGGCCCATAGCTGGAAGCCGTGCATGCGCCCTTGCGCGTCACCCTGCGGCATTTCCTGGTGCATGATGCCGCGCCCGGCGGTCATCCACTGCACGTCGCCTTTATTAAGCTTGCCACGGTTTCCCAGACTGTCGCCGTGCTCGACGGAACCTTCGAGCAGATAGGTAACGGTCTCGATGCCGCGGTGCGGGTGCCAGGGGAAGCCGGCAAGATAGTCCTGCGGATTGTTGTTGCGGAAGTCGTCGAGCAGCAGGAACGGATCGGTTTCCGTGGTTTCGCCGAAACCGAAGGCGCGGCGCAACTTGACGCCGGCGCCCTCGATCGTGGGCTTGCTCTGGGTGACGCGTTTGACGGGTCTTATGGACATGGCTGTCGGGCCTTTCGGTCAGGCTGCGGCTGTGGCGCGCACGGGTGCGAAACGCGCGGCAAAGCCCGCGAAATTGTCGATGAATGCCTTGAGGAACTTGCGCACGTTCTCGTCGCTCACATTGCCCTGCGCATCGATGAGCTCCGGCTTGAACTGTATATAGGCTTCCCCGCCCATCAAATGCAGGCCCTGATTGCCGAGCACGGCGCGCAAATGTTGCTGGGCGATTGCGGTGGAGATGGCGCCGCCGGAGGTGCCGATAATGGCGGCCGGCTTGCCCGGCCAGGAGGTCTTGCCGTAAGGGCGGGCGCCCCAATCGATGGCGTTCTTGAGCACCGCCGGAATGGACCGGTTATGCTCGGGGGTGGCGAACAGCAGCGCCTCGGATGCGGCAACCTCGGCCTTGAAGCGGGCGACCGTTTCCGGCACCGGCTGTTCCAAATCCTGGTTGTACATCGGCAGGTCGTTGATGCGGATGAAGACCGGCTCGAATGCCTCGCCGCCGAGCCGCGTCAGCGCCAGCGCCAGCCTGCGGTTGATGGATTCGCGGCGGTTGGAGCCGACGATCACGCCGAGCTTGAACTTTGCCATGGGACCCTCTAGCTTGTTGGTTACGAAATTATACTGAGGCTAGATAGATGACTGCACGGCGCGCGCAAGTAGGCACAACCGCGATACCGGGTAACCTGCATGTTGCCGAGGACTGCCGGGCGGTGAGCGAAGTGCTCTCGCGCGTCGGCGACAAATGGACCGTGCTGGTGGTCTCGACGCTGGGCGGCGGCCGCAAACGCTTCAATGAATTGCGCAAGGCGCTGGGCTCGATCTCGCAGCGCATGCTGACGTTGACGCTGCGCGGGCTCGAACGCGACGGGCTGGTTACGCGCACGGTATTCCCGACCGTGCCGCCGCGGGTGGATTATGAGTTGACCCGGCTCGGCCGCTCGCTGCTCGAACCGGTGAGCGAACTGGGATTATGGGCGCGCAAGCACCGCCCGGCGATCGCCGACGCGCGCCGGCGCTTCGACGACGGCAAGGGCGCGTGAGCGATAAGCGAGACCAGCGCTCTTGATTTTTGCCGGGTTAGGTAATACACATTAATACACACGATTATGGCCTATGTCGGTGTGTATTTGATACACACTTGAGAAATAATGAGGCATGGGCGCTAAGGGCAAAAGCCGCAAGACCGCCGATGTTCAAAGGCGGCTCGCAAACGATGGGTGGTTTGTGGCCCGCAAAGGCCCCGGCGATCATTTGCAATACAAGCACGCCACCAAGCCGGGCCGGGTGACAATCGATGCGGGCGCCGACGAGATACCGACCGGAACGCTTCGTTCGATTTACCGGCAGGCCGGCTGGGACTGGTGACACAGGAGACGACCATGCAGGCCGTTGCATTGATCCACGAAGAAGATGGCGCGTTCGGCGTGTCATTTCCGGATTTTCCCGGCGCGACAACGGTTGGCCGTTCGATCGAAGAAGCCATTGCCAAGGCGGCCGAGGCGCTGGCATTTCACGTCGAGGGTCTCGCCGAGGATGGCGAGGTTCCGGCGGTGCGCACGCTGAGCCAGTTGCGGAGCGACCCCACTTTCAACGAAGATGCTAAGGGCGCCGCCATTGCTTATGTGCCGTATTCACCTCCGACCAAAGCCGTGCGCGTCAATATGACCTTCGACGAAGGGCTACTCTCGCGCATCGACACCGCGGCACAAGCGCTCGGCGAAACACGCTCCGGATTTCTTGCAGAGGCGGCGCGTTCGCGCATGATCGGGATCGGCGGATTTCAAACGCAGGTTGGCGAACCGCGCTCGGGCCGGTCGGCACGCAAACAGCGTTGAACTGCGATTATTCCGCCGCCTGCTGCGATTGCGGGCGCATGGTTTCGAGGCCGTCCACGGCCGTTGCGGAAATCGTCGTGCGCACCATGCGGCGGGCTTCATGCGCCGGCCAGGGCCGGCCGCGATGCATGGTCGCGCGATTGTCCCACATGACGACGTCGCCGCTGCGCCAGGCATGCACGTAGCTCGTGCCGGGCGCGGTGGCCGCCTGCATCAACTCGTCGATCAACGCTGTGCCCGCGGCGGCATCCATGCCCTCGACGGCGCAGGCATGCGAGGCGAGATAAAGCGCGCCGCGGCCGTTGGCCGGATTCTTCCACACCATGCGCCAGCAGCGCGGCGGCAGCGCCGCACGCTCCTCAGGGCTTGCGAGGCCGGCGGCGATCTGACCGCGCGAATGCGCGTAGTCGTGCCAGGCGAAGGAATGCGCGAGCTTCTCGCGCAGCGCGGGATCGAGCCGCTCGAAGGCAAGCCGCGTCGAGACGAATTCGGTCTCGCCACCGCGCGCCGGAATGATGCGCGCCGAGAGCACGGAGGTGAGCGCCGGCACCGCCTTGAACGAACTGTCGGTGTGCCAGAGCTGGTTCGCTCTGTTGCGCATGGCCAGCCGGTGATCGGGCGGCACGACCTTGCCGTCGGCGCCGATGGTGCTGAGGATGACGAAATGCGTGCCGGTGCCCATCGAGCCGACCTTGGTCACTTCCGGCGGACCGAAGCAGCGCGAGAAGGCAAGCTGGCCGTCGTCGGTCACTTCTTGCCGGCGAAATACCAGGACCGAATGTTGCTCGAAGGCGGCGCGCGCCGCCGCATAGGCGGTATCGTCGTTCGCGATATCGGCAAGCGTGACGCCGCGCAGTTCGGCGGCAAAGCCCGGGCCGAGCGGGATGATGTCCATCGGCGCACCCTCCGCGTTTATCGGCGCGACTCTTCCGCAAAACCGGCCGCCTGGCAAGGAAACGGGGGCCGGAGCAATGTCTCAGGTTGAAATTGTGCCTCGCAAGCTGTTGGAGATCAGGGCGCGCACTCATAAATCCGGCGTGTTGAACTCGTCTGGCAGAACGTCTCAGACTGAAGCCAGCCCTGGCACGATTGGTGGAACGTCACTCGACAGACGCGCCGACAGGACCGGTACGCCCAGATCAGAGGCAAGAGAATCCTCTCGCGCCCCGAATTGGTCGCTCGCCGATCAAATCCGCTCGCAGCCGGTCGAGGACACCCACGGGTTGCACGCCCAGCCATTCGGAGTCAGCATCAACCCGGCCGGAGAGCTTCACATGGGAAATCCCGGTTAAATTACCTACTTACGCCGGACAGGAGGTCTGCAGATGCCGACCTACATCGACATTCACGATCTGCCCGGCAGCGCTACTGCCGAGGATCTTGCCAATGCTCATCACGCCGACGAGCAGGTTCAGGGCAAGCACGGGGTTAAATACCACAAATATTGGCTGAACCGGAAGAACGGCAAACTCTTTTGCATGTGCACCGCGCCCAGTGCAGAGGCAGCCGCCGCCGTGCATCAGGAAGCGCATGGCATGACCGCGATCAAGATTATTGAAGTGACGCCTGACATGGCCGATGCGTTCATGGGCGCGTCGGAAGTCGATGGGAGTGGCGCGGTGCTAAAGCCCCTAAGCCACGAGCACGATACTGGCACGCGCACTGTACTCTTTACCGACATCGTCGGATCGACGAACCTGACGCAACGGCTGGGTGACGATGCAGCGATGACGATGGTCGGCGTCCACGACTCCATCGTCCGCGCAGCGTTGGTTGGGGAGAACGGGCGCGAAGTGAAACATACTGGGGACGGCATCATGGCGGCCTTCTTTTCGGCCGCCTCGGCCGTTCGTTGCGGCATCAAGGTGCAGCAGGATCTCCGGCAGCACCGCGCTGGGCATCCCGATTTGCCGCTTCAAGTTCGCGTCGGCATCGCTGCCGGCGAACCGATCGAGCGTCATGACGATCTCTTCGGTTCGACCGTCCAGCGGCGGCGCGGCTTTGCGCCCATGCCGATCCCGATAGCGTCTTAATCTCCAACGCGGTTGCGGAGTTGTGCGCAGGCAAAGCGCTGCGCATGCAGAGCGTTGGGCGCGTCGCTCTGAAAGGGTTCGACGAGCCGCTCCACGTGCACCGCGTGGAAATTTCGTTGGCGTAGCGCGACCCGACACGTCAGTTTCCGATGCGCCGGCTGATATCGCTCCTCTCGCGACGATCCCCTTTGGGAAGGTCCGGCACTTGGAGTATGTGCTTTCAATCACCTTCGACTGCAGGGAGCCAGATTACATATTGGCTAAGCAGGCGGCCGGCCTGACTTTTCCGGATTAGTTCCAACCCATGCGCTCAGCGCAAGTCGCCGGTTCTTCGGAGCCGCCGTTTTCGTTTACTGTCCTTTACATGAGGCACCACTCGGTCCGGGTGGCGGCGGTCCGGCGGGCCGGCATTGCAAGCAGCGCTCGCCAGATTGCGCGGACTGGGATAAGCTTTTGTTATGCATATGCGTAAGTCGCTCGCCGCTTTTTTCTGCCTCGCCATGCTGGCGTTCGCGCTCGGCGGCTGCACCAAATGCGGCTGGCTGTGGAATGACAGCGGGCACGCCTGCCATTCCGAGACCCCACGCTAAGGCGCTGTTTCGCCGTTCATTTCCTGCAAACAGGCGGAAGTTTTCCACAGGCGGCGACGGCCGCCCGAGCATAGTACCGTATTGGCGATTATCCCCCTCTTGACGGATTAGATTTTTCATGCTATCCTCTCTGCATAATCGGAGAGGCGAAAATGACTAAGAAAACCAATCAGTTGACGGCACCCCAGTTTGACAAGCTTTTCCCCAACGAGGAGGCTTGCGACAACTATCTGGTCGCCAACCGCTGGCCAAAGGGCGTCCATTGCCCGCGCTGTGGCTCTACGAAGGCTTATCCGCTGGCCACGATGAAATTTAAGTGGGAGTGCCCGGATTGCCGTGAGGGCGGCGCTTATCGGTTCTCGCACCTTGTCGGCACCATTTTTGAGAACACAAAGGTTGATCTGCGGGATTGGTTCAAAGTCATTCACCTGATGCTTGGGGCTAAGAAAGGCATCAGCGCAATGCAAATCCAGCGGTACATGGGCTTCGGCTCCTACAAAACCGCTTGGTACGTCTGCCACCGCATCCGCACGGCTTTGCAGGACAATGAATTTCGCAAGCTTATGGGCATTGTCGAAGTCGACGAAACATTCATCGGCGGCAAAGGCTACAATAAGCACAGGTCTAAGCAGGGCACCCGCCACAAGCACGGCTCGCACCTCAAGGGGTTGCAGACAGCATAACGATAGTCGGCAAACCACCATTCGATTGGGTCGACTTTAAGAAATCATTCGGTCCGTTACATGCAGCGTTAGTAAGTAGCGGGCTAGGCAAAATACACACTATGGGCGACGAAAGTCTGCCCGATGATTTATTTCGGGTCATCGTCGCGCCTAGGCCATAGGCCAAAAAAAGGACTAAAATCCCACAAATCAATCCGTAAAGAAGGGGATAATCGCCACCGTATTCCTAGGAAAATACTCCTTGACAGCGGCAGGTAGTGTCTCAGTTTGAATAGGACAATTTTCCGGCAAGCCTCGCCTGCGGATCGAGCATCGCGGCCCGCTTCTCGCCAAGCCTTTCCTCGTCCCGCTTATCGATCAACCGGACTACATGCGACATGTCCAGCGTCTCATCGGTGATACCAGCCGCAATCGCTGGCGTCGTGCCAACCGTCTTGTGTTTCCGCATCCAGTTATACCAAACGAAATACAGCGCCAGCGAATGACAATGGTTTTCCCATTTCTTAGAGAACGCATTGGTCAATCGTGTGAACCTGCGCATTGACATACGCATGGTCAAATTCTGGCGCTCG
>JBOHII010000090.1:0-8824 GCA_050725955.1 Pseudolabrys sp.
AGGTCGGCCGCCAGGCGATCATGGCCGATCCGGAATGGCGCGGTGGCCGCTATTCATTGGAAGGCACCAACCCGCGCCGCGGGCTGGCAGTCGCGCGCATGGGCGCACATATCACGTATCTGTCCGATGCGGCGTTGCACCGTAAATTCGGCCGCAAGTTCCAGGACCGCGACAATCCGACCTTTTCGTTCGACGCGGATTTCGAGGTGGAATCCTATCTGCGCCACCAGGGCATCTCGTTCGTGGAGCGTTTCGATGCCAATTCGTATCTTTATCTCACGCGCGCCATGGACTATTTCGACCTCGCCGCCGATTACGACGGGCTGGTCGCCAACGCCTTCAAGCGTTCGCCGACCCGATTCTGCGTGATTTCGTTAACCAGCGACTGGCTGTTCCCGACGGTGGAATCGCGCGCCATCGTGCACGCGCTCAACGCCGCCGGCGCACGCGTTTCCTTCGCCGAGATCGTCACCGACAAGGGCCACGACGCGTTCCTGCTCGAGGAGCCGGAATTGTTCGGCATCGTACGCGGCTTTCTCGACGGCGCCGGCAAGGCTCGTGGACTGGCGCGCGGGCCTGGCGGAAAGACCTGACGCCATGAGCAATTCCAGCCTCGAGCATGTCGCGCACAACGCCGGCAGCGCCCGCGTCGACCTGGTGCTGGTCGCCGAAATGGTCGAGCGCGGCGCCAAGGTGCTCGACGTCGGTTGCGGCGACGGCGAATTGCTGCGGCTGCTCGGCGAGACCCGCGGCGTCGACGGCCGCGGCATTGAATTGTCGCGCGAGGGCGTCAATGAATGCGTGGCCAAAGGGCTGGCGGTGATCCAGGGTGACGCCGATACCGACTTGGGCGATTACCCGGACGACGCCTTCGACTACGTGATCTTGTCGCAGACCTTGCAGGCGACGCGCCATCCGCGCGTGGTGCTCGAGCACATGCTGCGCATCGGGCGGCACGCCGTGGTCTCGTTTCCGAATTTCGGCCACTGGCAGGTGCGGCTGCAATTGCTGTTCGCCGGGCACATGCCGCAGACCGATATCCTGCCGTATAGCTGGTATGACACGCCTAATATCCACCATTGCACCATCAAGGACTTCCGCCAGCTCTGCACCACGATCGGGGTGAAGATGGAGAGGGCCGTGGCGCTCAACGCCTGGGGCAAGCCGCTACGGCTCAATGCGCCCTGGTGGTTTTGGAATCTGTTCGGCGAACAGGCGGTGTTTCTGCTCAGCCGCTAGGGCCAAAGGGCTAAGTGCTGGGGGGCCCAGTGCGCGCCGCGCCGCGGCATCGTAAATGGCCGGCTGATTGCTGCAGTGCAACTTTAACTTTGTCCCAATCGTGCGATGACTTGGCCGTGAAGTAAAAACGTGCCGTATTTCTGTGTTACAAAGAAATAAGAAGTATTGTGTAACACAATAAGCGTATAATATCTTCGCCACAGGCTTTAATGAGTAATACCAGCCATGCAGATCACCAAATTACCTTTGGATGATCACGATCTTGCCACATCTAGACGGCGGTTATGCCCCCGCATTCGCTGCTGATTCTGTCGGTATCGAGTGCATTGCTTTGATGAAAAGGGGACTAGACCTGATGACAGTGATCCAGAAACGGGCGGCTACGATTTTGTGTTCGGTGGCGGTTGCGGCTCTCGCAACGTCAGCCGTCGCACGACCCGTCCACCACCACCACCGGCACCATCACGCTAGGTTCGCGCAGGCCGTGGAAAAATCGAACCAAGTCTCGAGCGGCCGCGACATGCCATATCTAGTGGCCGATACGGGCGCCGAAGCCTCCGCTCGCGGACGCCGGCATGGGCGCGGATCGGTGGCTGCGGCCCGCGCAGAAGCGCAGTCACATTCGAATTCGGCCTACGGTGGCTTTACGTCCAATTCGCTGGTGAGCGAGGCCCGCAAATATATCGGAACCAACCCGACCGGGCGCGGCAGCCTGTGGTGCGGCGCCTTCATGGATCTCGTGCTCCGGCGCACCGGCCATGCGGGCGGCGGCAATTTGGCTTTGGGCTATGAGCATTACGGCACCCGCGTATCCGGCCCGCAGGTCGGCGCCATCGCCGTGATGGGCCGGCGTGGCGGCGGCCATGTCGGCGTAGTCAGCGGTGTCGATCCGAACGGCAATCCGATCATCGTGTCCGGCAATCACAACCACACGGTCGCGGAATCGGTTTATCCGCGCGGGCGCATCGCCGCCTATGTGATGCCGGGCGGCTGATCGCACGATCGAATCGGCTTTCGAAAATCTCGCTCCGCCGCCAGCGGGGCGAGATTTTTTTGCGCAACGAGCGGTCCTCGTCTGCCCGTTAGCTTTAAGCATTAAGGTTATGCGCGTCGGCGCGTAAACCACTTCATCGTAAATCTAAAACTTTCATTTTGCCGAAAATTGCCGTGCTACCTCCCTTCAGTCGCCGAACAAAAATCGGCGCCAACAAAAATACTGGGCAACGGGGACCCGTCCATGCAATTAAAGACTCGTGCTTTGCTCGCCGTCGGCTGTGTCAGCCTGCTGGCGATAAGCCTTCCCGCACTCGGTGATCCCGCACCGCGCGGTCATGCGAACCAGGCACGCAGGATTCATGATCAGCGCGTCTTTCATCCGAAAAAAATAACGCACGCTCCGGTAAGTAGCGCCAAGCCGCTCGCCGTGCGGGCAACCGACCCGGCTCATCTGGTCGGCGCGGCGGTCGTCATGCCGCCGAAACGGCCGGCATTCGGCTGGCCGGCGCTGGTGCGGGAGGCGCGCAAATATATGGGCACCAATCCGACCGCGCGCTCCAGATTATGGTGCGCCACCTTCATGAACCTGGTGCTTGCCAGGCTCGGCTATGCCGGTACAAATTCCGACGCTGCTCTGTCATTCACAGAATACGGCCATCGCGTTCCCGAGCCGGAGATCGGCGCCATCGCGGTGCTCAGCCGCGGCAGGCGCGGCGGCCATGTCGGGGTGGTCTCTGGCGTCGATGCGCACGGCAATCCAATCATCATTTCCGGCAATCACGGCCACCGGGTCGGTGAGGGTGTCTATCCGCGCACACGCGTGGTCGCCTACGTCATTCCGACGACGCGACGGTCGGCGGGCGATACCCCCGTCGCCGCGCGTGTTAAGCCGATTGCGGTCAGCTTTGCCGTTAGGACGCCGAATTCACCGATCGTGCGTCGAATCCCCCGCCACCCGCGGTTCGAGCCCGTTATCGACTCGCCGATCGCCGAATTGCTGGCGGCGATCGAGGCCGAACAAAACCGTCCACGCGCCGGCGTCCGTCCGGCAAGTGCGCCGGGACCGTATCGCTTGCGCCAACAGGCGCCGGAACGGGCGCGGCAACCTGCCCTCCACGCGGTGCGACACGACGCGCGGCGCAAACGGATATTGGCCGTGATTTTCGGCGCCAGGGCGCGAGCCGCGTCGCGCCAGCAACGGCCGGTGCTGCAGCGTGGCCGTCTCGTCAGCGCCTATGCTGGGCCAACCGGTCGCCCGCCCGTGCCGCGCTGAAGCGTGGCCGCTCTCAGTCGCCTGCCGCCAGGCCGAGGACATCGCCGACCGCAATATCGCCGCCGATTGTCACTTCGGCATAGATGCCGCAGTCGGCATGGCCGAAGTTGTCCATCAGCGTGCGTGGCACGGCCAGGTCGCGGATGCCGGTCGCCGGGTCGACCTCGGTGGCCGCGCAACGCACGATGCGCTTGACTGGTTTGAGCCGGACAGTTCCGATTGCCAGTTCGCGGTCGAGCAGGTCGAATTCATGCCAGGCCGGCCAGCCCGCAACATAGATGTTTCCGCGGAAGCGCAGCGGATCGACGGCGGCGCCCGCCGCGGTCTCCACCGCAGCTACCGAGGCGAGATTGATAATGGAGACGACTTTTCTGGCCATGTCGGAAAAGCTGTGCCCCTCGCCGTAAAGTACCTTGGGCGGGCCGCGCAATTCGTTCGGCATGAAGCGACGGAAGAATGCCTCGATGGCCAGCCGCCCTTCCGCCGTGCGCAAGTCGCCGTGGACAGCCTCGCGGCCTTCCCACTGGATCGACAGCGTATGGCTCGCCTCGTTGTAGTCGGTGCGCAGGCTCGCCAGCCGCTCGTTGCGCATCAGCATGAGAAAAAGCTGCTTGGGAAAATAAGCGGGCGCTAACGTGTCAAAACCCGACGGTCCATTTTCGATGGCATAAAGCCGGTCGGCCGGCAGGGTCGCGCCCGTCGATAGCGTGACCCGCTTCAGGGCCTGCGGCGACAAGCCCTTGACCGGGTAGCGGTAGATGGCATCGATCCGGGCTTCCTGGTTAGGCATTGGTTTTCTCGGTTTCCGCGCGTTCGGCTAGCGTTTACCGTGACGTATATCAATCCGGCCGGGTCTTCACACCGGCAATAAATGCGCCCACATAAGGCAGCAAGACGGGCCGCCTGAGTGGGACCCGCAAATTGACCGGCGCCGCAATGGGCCGATGGGGTTACGCCATGAATTTTGAAAAATACACCGACCGCGCCCGCGGTTTTGTCGAATCGGCCCAGTCGCTGGCCGTGCGCGAGGGCCATCAGCAATTCGCCCCCGAGCATCTTCTGAAAGTCCTGCTCGACGATCCGGAAGGGCTGGCCGCTGGCCTGATCGACCGCTCCGGCGGCAATTCCCGCCAGGCGCTGAAGGCCGTCGAAACCGCGCTCGGCAAAATTCCGAAAGTGTCCGGCGGCGGGGCGGGCCAGGTCTATCTGGCGCAGTCGCTCAACCGCGTCTTCGACGCTGCCGAGAAAGCCGGCGAGAAGGCCGGCGACAGTTTCGTCACCGTCGAACGACTGCTGCTCGCGCTCGCCCTGGAGAAGGACAGCGAAGCCGGCAAAATCCTCAGTCAGGCCGGGGTGACGCCGCAAAATCTCAACGCCGCCATCAATGCGCTGCGCAAGGGGCGCACGGCCGATAGCGCTTCCGCCGAAAACGCCTATGACGCGCTGAAGAAATATTCCCGCGATCTCACCCAAGCCGCGCGCGAGGGCAAGCTCGATCCAGTGATCGGGCGCGACGAGGAAATCCGCCGCACCATTCAAGTGCTGTCGCGCCGCACCAAAAACAACCCGGTGCTGATCGGCGAGCCCGGCGTCGGCAAGACCGCGATCGTCGAGGGCCTGGCGCTGCGCATCGTCAACGGCGACGTGCCGGAAAGCCTCGCCGACAAGAAGCTGGTTGCGCTCGATCTCGGCGCGTTGATCGCCGGCGCAAAATATCGCGGTGAATTCGAGGAGCGGCTCAAGGCCGTATTGCAGGAGGTGACGTCATCGAACGGCGGCATCATCCTGTTCATCGACGAAATGCATACGCTGGTTGGCGCCGGCAAAGCCGACGGCGCCATGGATGCGTCCAATTTGCTCAAGCCGGCGCTCGCACGCGGCGAACTGCACTGCATCGGCGCCACCACGCTTGAGGAATACAAGAAGCATGTGGAGAAAGATGCCGCGCTGGCACGGCGCTTCCAGCCGGTCTTCGTCTCGGAACCGACCGTCGAGGATACGATTTCAATTCTGCGCGGCCTGAAAGACAAATACGAGCAGCATCACGGCGTGCGCATTTCCGATTCGGCAATCGTTGCCGCGGCGACCTTATCGCATCGCTACATCACCGACCGTTTCCTGCCCGACAAGGCGATCGATCTGATCGACGAGGCGGCGGCGCGGCTGAAGATGCAGGTCGATTCCAAACCGGAAGAGCTCGATACCATCGATCGCGAAATCGTGCGGCTGAAGATCGAGCAGGAAGCGCTGAAGAAGGAAAGCGACCCCGGCTCCAAGGACCGGCTGAAAAATCTGGAAGCCGAACTGAAGTCGCTGGAAAAACAGTCGGCCGACATCACCAGTCGCTGGAAGGCGGAAAAGGAAAAGCTGTCGGACGCGCAAAAGCTCAAGACCGAGCTCGACCAGTTGCGCGCCGAGCTTGCCAATGCGCAGCGCAAGGGGGAATACCAGCGCGCCGGTGAGCTGGCCTATGGCCGCATCCCGGAGCTGGAAAAAAAGCTTAAGTCGATCGAAGCCTCCGAAGGCAAGGGCGCCAAGGGCGCGATGGTCGAAGAGACCGTCACCGCCGACCACGTCGCCGGCGTTGTCTCGCGCTGGACCGGCGTGCCGGTCGACAGGATGCTGGAGGGCGAGAAGGACAAGCTCCTGCGCATGGAGGATGAGCTCGCCAAACGCGTCATCGGCCAGAAGGAAGCCGTGCATGCTGTGGCGACCGCCGTGCGCCGCGCCCGCGCCGGTCTACAGGATCCGCACCGGCCGATCGGTTCGTTCATGTTCTTAGGACCTACGGGTGTCGGCAAGACCGAGCTGACCAAGGCGCTCGCCGAATATCTGTTCGACGATGAGCAGGCGCTGATCCGCATCGACATGTCGGAATACATGGAGAAGCACTCTGTCGCGCGGCTGATCGGCGCGCCGCCGGGCTATGTCGGCTATGACGAGGGCGGTGCGCTGACCGAAGCGGTGCGGCGGCGGCCCTATCAAGTGATATTGTTCGACGAGATCGAGAAGGCACACCCGGACGTGTTCAACGTATTGTTGCAGGTGCTCGATGACGGACGGCTGACCGACGGCCAGGGCCATACGGTCGACTTCCGCAATACGCTGATCGTCATGACCTCCAATCTCGGCGCCGAATTTCTGGTCAACCAGCCGGAAGACCAGGACACAGATGCCGTCAGGGATCAGGTGATGGCGGTTGTGCGTTCCGCCTTCCGTCCGGAATTCTTAAACCGCGTGGACGAGATCATCCTGTTCCATCGGTTGAAGAAGGCGGAGATGGGCCGCATTGTCGATATCCAGATCGGCCGCCTGCAAAAACTGCTCGACGATCGCAAGATCACGATTACGCTCGATGCGAGCGCGCGCGAATGGCTTGCGGAAAAAGGCTGGGATCCGGCCTATGGCGCGCGACCGCTCAAACGGGCGATTCAGAGCGCGGTGCAAGACCCACTCGCCGAAATGATCCTCGCAGGATCGATCAAGGACGGCGAGAAGGTTCGCGTTTCGGCGGGCAAGAACGGGCTCACCTTCAATGGCAAGCTGGCGCAGGCGGCGTAAGGCTTGTCATCACCGGGCTACCCACAGCGCATGCCCCGGTGACCCCGCTTAGGCGCCTCAATAATCGAGATGGCCGGGAAAAGCCCGCCATGAAAAATTCAAATTATGAGGACGGCTAGCGCACCGCCACGCGTGCGGGCTTGCGCGCCATGATGCCGTCGAGCCGCCCGCGCTCTTGCTCGAACGCTGTCAGAATCGGACCGTCAAGCACGCGGCCGCGCGGCAGCTTGATGCGCATGGGATCGACGAACCGGCCGTTCACCAGGATTTCGTAGTGCAGGTGCGAGCCGGTCGACAGGCCTGTGGAGCCGATGAAGCCGATCACCTGCCCCTGCCGCACGCGCGTGCCCGCTTCGATGCCGCGCGCAAAGGCGCTCATGTGACCGTAGGCGGTTTCGTAGCCGTTGGTATGGCGGATTCGGATATATTTGCCGTAGCCGGATTCCCAGCCGGCCTTCTCGATGACACCGTTACCGGAGGCGTAGATCGGCGTGCCGGTCGGCGCCGCCCAGTCAACGCCGGTATGCATCTTGGTGTAGCCGAGGATCGGATGCCGGCGAATGCCGAAGCCGGACCGCATAACGCCGATCATCACCGGCTTGCGCACCAGGAACTTCTTCGCGCTCTTGCCGGACTCGTCATAGTAGTCGACGATGCCGTCATCCGGCGACTGGAAACGGTAGAATTTCTTGGTTTCGCCGCTGACCGTTAGCGCGGCGAACAGCACGTCGTTGCGGCTGTCGGCGACCGGCGTCTCGTCCTCGCCTGCGTAAAGTACCTCGAAGGAATCGCCGGGCTGCACCTTGCGCTGGAAATCGACGTCGTAGGAGTAGATGCGGACCAGGTCTTCGATGATCGGGCGCGGAATCTTATTGCGCAGCGCGGTTTCGTAGACGCTTTTATAGAGCGTCACGCCGGGCGTGTCGGTGTCGTCGACGCTATCTTCGGAATTTTCGGCTACGTCGGTGCCAACGTTCTTGACATCGACGGCAACGTATTTGCCGGAATCGGCCAGCGCCACGACCGCGTCGATCGTTGTGTCGCTGGCGACGATGACGCGGATCGGCTGCAGCCGTTGGCCGCCGGGCACGGGCGCCAGCAGCACGCGCAGCTTTTGGCCTTCCTTGATGCCGCCGTCGCGGCCGCGCGATCCGAGTGCGCGGACGATGGCGCCGATCTCATCTGGCGGAGCCCCGAGATCGCGCAAGATGGTCGCGACCGTGTCGCCTTTTTTGACAAGGATCACGCGCTCGTTGAATGCATTGCCGCCGGTGGTCTCATTGGTGGTCTTAGGCAGTAATGTGATGTTCTCGGGAACGATGCGCGCCTCGAAGCCGGCATAGGGATCGGCGGTGGCCTCGGCAGCATAGGCGAGCTTGATGCCGGTGATGTTGGCGGCAATCGGCAGATGCATGGCGGCCTTCTCGCTCCACTCTGCGGCTTCGCGCACCCGCGCCATAACCTCGTCGTTCGGCGTCAGCACGGCGATCTTTAGCTTCGGCAATATCGGCGCCAGGTCGCGCATCACAAAGGCGACTTCAGCATCGGGTTCGGCCTTCGGCGCGTCGTCGGCAATGGTGGCATTACCGCCGGGCGCGGATTCGGCGAGCAGGCGTTGCGGATTATACGCCGGGATATTGGCGGACAGATCGGAGACGGTAAGCGAAAGATTGCCGGCGATGCGCACGAACGGCCGCACGCGGACAACCTCGTGATTGCCAACCCGCGTCATGGTGGAGACGCGGATCACCCGGC
>JBOHII010000091.1:0-2975 GCA_050725955.1 Pseudolabrys sp.
TTCCCGGGACTGGGCTGGGTCGAGAAGGCCGGCGGCGCCTATCGCTGGGTGGCGCATAGCTATCAGTTGAATTTGTAGTCAAGACTCTCGGCGCCGTGCATTCGTCGCCAGCGACAGCAAACTGCGCTGCGCGATTGTTTCGGCGAGCGCGGCATTGCGGCGCATGTCGAGCGATGCCTCGGCGAGCTGCGCCATGGCGCGCAAGAGCCGCGCCGGGGTCCAGGCGCGCAGCGCGGAGCCGACCGCCTTCTCGCGGGTGAAATGCACCGGCGGCGCGCCGCGTTTCATGGCCCATTCGATGCTGTCGCCGCCGTCGACCGCGAGCTTCATCTTGTGCAGGTTGGCGACCTGGCGGATGGCGGCGGAGACGATTGCCGCCGGCGATGAGCCGCCGGCGCGCGCCTTGCCGAATTCGGTGTCAACCGCGCGGGTTTCGCCGGCAAAGGCCGCGTCGATCACGCCGTCGAGCGCCTGTTCGGAAGCATCCGCCACCACCGCCAGCACGTCGGCGAGCTCGATGCGCTCGCGTCCCATGGCGTAGACCGCAAGCTTGCGCAGCTCGCTGCGCGAGGCGAGCCGGTCGCCGCCGAGCAGCGCTGAAAGCGCCGCGCGCGCATCGGGCGCCAAGGTCAAGTTGGCCGCGCGCATTTCCTCGTCGATGAGATTGGAAACCGCCTGCGCGTTATCGAGATAGCAGGGCAAGGCGGCCGCGGTCTTCGCCTTCTCGCACAACGCGCGCAGCGGCGAGGTCTTGCGTAACTCGCCGGCCTCGACGATCACGCGGCAGTCGGCCGGCGGCATTTCCGTGAGCAGCGCGAGCGCCGGCGCGATGTTGTGGCGCGCGGCGACCCGCACCAGCACGGCGCGGCGGCCGCCGAACAGCGGGATGGTATTGGCCTCCTCGACCAGCCGCGCCGGATTGGCGGCAAGCTCCTCACCCTCGATGCGCGCCAAGGCGAACGGATCGCCGGGATCGTCGACCGATGCCCGCACCAATGCGTCGACCCGCTCGCGCACCAGGCCGGCGTCCGGGCCATACACCAGCACGATCGGCTGGCGCGGATCGGGCTTGGCGAGGAAGCGGTCGATGTCGGAGGTTTTGATCGCGGTCATGGTCTTTATCCCGCCTCGTCACCATGACGCCGATTGAGTCTCACGTCCCCGCCACGAAATACGATGCGAGCCGCGAGCGGATGTTGTCCGAGAGCACCTTGGCGGCGCGGTTCTCGGCATCACGCAAGCCGCGGTCGCCGGCGAAGCGCTGCTGCTGACCGGGAATGTTGTAGGACACGCGCGAGAAGGCCTGCCCGGTCACCACCTTCTTGCCGGTCGCAATGTCGGTCAGCGTATAGGTGGCGTCGATGCCGTAGTTCTGGATTTCCGGGCGTGCGGTGGTGATGTCGATGATCACCTGCGTCTGCTTGGAAGTGAGCCGGATGTCCAGCTTGTAGTTGGGCGAGGCGGCGCCGCCGCCGCCCGTCAGCCCGGACAACAGGTCATCGCGCACTTCGACGCCGACGCGCGAAAGGCGGGTGCCGTTCGGCGTGTCGATCGGCGCCACGTCGACGCTGCTCAGCTTGTCGACGATATTGCCGCCGCCGAGCGCGGAGTTCTCGCCGTAGAGCGGCCGGAAGCAGCCGGCGGTCAGGCCGGCCAACGCAATTACAGCCGCCAATCGAGCCAATCGCGAGGGGTCAAACCACGACATTGACGATCCTATGCGGGACGATAATGACCTTTTTCGGCCGCGTGCCGCCCAGCGCCTTTTTTACCTCATCGAGGGCCAAAACGGCAGCCTCAATCTTGGCATTTGTTGCGTCGCGTCTAACCGTCACTTCGGCGCGTTTTTTGCCGTTGATCTGGACCGGCAAGGTAACCGTGTTTTCCACTAGCAGATCGGGCTCAAGCTGCGGCCAGGCCTCGGCCGATACAAGCGTTTTGTGGCCGAGCGCCGCCCAGCATTCCTCGGCCAGGTGCGGCATCATGGGGTGAAAAAGGCGCACCAGGATGTCGCCGGCCTCAGCGACCGCCCAGGCGAAATCGGCCGACGGCGCGGTCTCGGCCGAACCGATGGCATCGGAAAGACCATTGGCGAACTCATAGATATGCGCGACGCAACGGTTGAAGCGTAAGCGGGCGATGTCGTCGGAGACATTGGCCAGCGCGCGGTGCGCCGCCTTGCGGACGCTCAAGGCCTGCTCGCCGAATTGCGCAGGCCGCGCGGCGGGCGCGGCAATCCCGGCGATTTCGCCGTTGAGCCGCCACAGCCGCTGCACGAAGCGCCAGGCGCCCTGCACGCCTTCCTCGGTCCAGATCACGTCGCGCTCAGGCGGCGAGTCGGACAGCATGAACCAGCGCGCCGTGTCGGCGCCGTAAGCGGCGATGATGTCGTCGGGGTCGAGGGTGTTCTTTTTCGACTTCGACATCTTCTCGATCGAGCCGATCTCGACCGGCTCTCCGGTCGCGGCGAGCGTGGCGCGGCGGTCGTCCCCCAACCCATCGATCTTGACATTGGCCGGCTCGATCCAGTCACCGCTTTTGCTGCGATAGGTCTCGTGCACCACCATGCCTTGCGTTAACAGGCCGGCGAACGGTTCGTCCATGCCGAGATGGCCGGTCTTGTGCATGGCGCGCACGAAGAAGCGCGAATAGAGCAAATGCAAAATCGCGTGCTCGATGCCGCCGATATATTGATCGACCGGCATCCAGGCATTGGCCATTTTCGGATCGGTCGGCGCGCTCGCGATCCACGGATCGGTGAAACGCGTGAAATACCAGGACGAGTCGACGAAGGTGTCCATGGTGTCGGTTTCACGCCGCGCAGGCCGCTCGCATTGCGGACACGTCACGTTTTTCCAGGTCGGATGCCGGTCGAGCGGATTGCCCGGTTTGTCGAACGTCACATCGTCGGGAAGCGTGACCGGCAAATCCTGTTCCGGCACTGGCACCACGCCGCACTTCTCGCAATGGATGAT
>JBOHII010000092.1:0-5187 GCA_050725955.1 Pseudolabrys sp.
CATCTGGCCGGCGTGCTGCTGCGCCGCGTCGCCGCGCAATTGATGGAGGCGCGGTGATGAGCCCCACCGTTGTCATCGCCGGGCTTGTCCCGGCCATCCCGATAAGGCGAGCACAGTGGGTCCATAAGCGGGATGGCGGGGTCAAGCCCGGCCATGACAGGAGAGAGTCGTGAGTGACATGACTCTCGACATCTCCCTCACCGTCAACGGCGAGCAGGTCGCCGAGCGCGTCGAAGCGCGCAAGACGCTGGTCGATTTCCTGCGCGAGGATCTGGCGCTCACCGGCAGCCATGTCGGCTGCGAGCACGGCGCCTGCGGCGCCTGCACCGTGCGCGTCAACGGCGAGATCGTGCGCGGCTGCCTGATGCTGGCGGTGCAATGCGACGGCGCTGCGGTTGAGACTATCGAAGGGCTGTCGGATTCGGGCGAAATCGGCGACCTACAAGCCGCGTTCGAGCAACGCAACGCCCTGCAATGCGGCTATTGCACGCCCGGCATGATCGCGGCGGCGCAGGACCTGTTGAAGCGCGCAGAAGAAAACAAAAGCGTGCCGAGCCGCGACGCCATCCGCGAGCACCTGTCGGGCAACTACTGCCGCTGCACCGGCTATCACGCCATCGTCGATGCGGTGGAAGCGGTGGCGCAGCAAAGCGCGGGAGGGAAGCGATGAGCGGGCGGCAAGCGCAGGCCTGTTCCCTGCCCCGTTTACGCGGGAGGGTTAGGGAGGGGGAATGCGGCGCACGTAAATGGGCACCCCCTCCCCATCCCTCCCCCGCACGCGGGGGAGGGAGAATAATGTCGCGAATGCCTTCGCATCACACAGGCATAATTTATCTATGAAAATCACCGACGACTCCCCGCCCGTGCTCACCGCGCTCGACCGGCCGAATTCCTATATCGGCCGCTCGGTGCCGCGGCCTAACCTGCAACGGCTTACGCAAGGCCGTGGGCAATATGTCAGCGACGTTACTTTGCCGCGCATGGCGCACGTCGCCTTTGTGCGATCGCCGCACGCGCATGCACGGATTGCCGCCATCAAGGCCGATGCGGCGAAAAATGCGCCTGGGGTGATCGCGGTCGTCACCGGCGCGGAACTTGCTAAAGTCATGACACCGTGGGTCGGCGTGCTCACCCATCTCAAGGGCCTGAAATCCGCGCCGCAATATCCGATCGCGATCGAGCGCGCCTGCTGGCAGGGCGAGGCGGTCTGCGCCGTAGTGGCGCGCACGCGCGCCGAGGCCGAGGACGTCTGCGAGTTGGTCGACGTCGCCTACGAGGAACTGCCGGCCGTCACCGATCCGGAAACCGCGCTCGATCCCAAAACGCCAATCATCCAGCCCACGCTCGGCGACAATCTCTGCTTTGAACGAAAACTTGAAGTCGGCAGCCCCGACAAGGCCTTTGCCGATGCCGACGCGGTGGTCGAGACCACCTTCCTGTTCGGCCGCCACACCGGCGTCACAACCGAGCCGCGCGCCATGGTCGCCGACTGGAACCCGGGCGAGCAGAGGATGACCGTCTACCACGGCACGCAGGCGCCGCACATGATGCAGAACCTGTTCGCCAAACATCTCGATCTCGCCGAGCACCAGGTGCGCGTGCTCACGAAAGATGTCGGCGGCTCTTTCGGCATCAAGGTACACACCTATGCCGACGAAATGGCGACGGTCGCGCTGTCGAAACTGCTCAAGCGCCCGGTGAAATTCGTCGCCGACCGCATCGAGAGCTTCGTCACCGACATCCACGCGCGCGACCACCGCGTCAAGGCGAAAATCGGCGTCAAGAACGACGGCAGCATCACCGCTTTCGAGATCGACGACTTGACCGGTATCGGCCCCTACTCGGTCTATCCACGCACCAGCGGCATCGAGGCGAACCAGATCGTCAACCTGGTCGGCGGTCCCTACACGTGCGCCAACTATCGCGCGCAGGCGCGCGTGGTGTTCCAGAATAAGAACGTGATGTGCCAGTACCGCGCCGTCGGCCATCCACTGGCGGTGGCGGTGACCGAGGGACTGGTTGAGATCGCCGCCGCCAAAATCGGCATGGACCCGCTGGAAATCCGCCGCCGCAATCTGATCGCCGACGAGGCCTATCCGTATACTTCGGCCGTCGGGCTGAAATTCGAGAAATTGTCGCATCACGAGTCGCTCGCCCATCTCGACTCGCTGATGAACTATGCCGGACTGCGCGCCGAGCAGAAAAAGTTGCGCGAAAAAGGCGTCTATCGCGGCCTCGGCTTTGCATCGTTCATTGAGGTGACCAATCCGTCGGCCGCCTTTTACGGCGTCGGCGGCGCGCGCATCTCCTCACAAGACGGCGCCACCGTGAAGCTCGACGCGCAGGGCGCGCTGATCGTGGCGACCGGCGTCACCGAGCAGGGCCAGGGCGCGGAAGCCGTGATTGCGCAATGCGTCGCTACCTCATTCGGCGTGCCGCTCGACAAGGTGCGCGTGATCACCGGCGACACCGATGCGACGCCCTATGGCGGCGGCACCTGGGCCTCGCGCGCCGCCGGCATCGGCGGCGAAGCCGCCTGGCAGGCGGGCAAGGCGCTGCGCGACAATGTGCTTAGCGTTGCCGGCAGCATGTTACAGACGACACCGCAGAGTTTGGACATACGCAACGGCGTCGTCGTCGACAAGGCGACCGGCACGGAGCGGCTGCCGCTCGAGGAACTGGCGCGCGTCGCTTACTTCCGGCCCGACACACTGCCGCCCGGTTTCCAGGCCGAGCTGATGGTGACGCGCCATTACGTGCCGCGCGCCTGGCCCTTCGCCTTCACCAACGGCGTGCAGGCGTCTTATCTCGAGGTCGATCCCGACACCGGTTTCGTCAAACTGCTCAAGCACTGGTGCGTGGAAGACTGCGGCACCATCATCAATCCGCAACTGGTCGACGAGCAGATCCGCGGCGGCGTGGTGCAGGGTATCGGCGCCGCGCTGTTCGAGCACTGCCTCTATGACGAGCGCGGGCAAATGCTCAACGGCAACATGGCCGACTATCTGGTGCCGATGGCCGCGGAAATGCCCGACATCGAATGCGGCCACGTTGTCTCGCCCACCGCCGACAGCGAATTGGGCGCGAAAGGCGCCGGCGAAGCAGGCACCGCCGGCGCGCCGGCTTGCGTGATGAACGCCATCAACGACGCGCTGCGCCCGCTCGGCGCCAAGCCGCTCACCGACATGCCGTTCACGCCGGGGAAGATTCTGAAGGCGCTCGGGAAAGTGTAGCCCGACTCATGTCCCGGGCGCAGCGCAGCACGAAGTGGCGCGCTGCACCGCATCCGAAATAAGCCCGTTAGAACTTTATCATGTCGCTCTTGGTTAGCGTCACCTGCTTGCCGAAACCCGGCCCATGCGCGAGCTGCCATGCGGTAAGCTGCTCTGCATAGAGGTCTTTGGCCGAAAGGCCATCAATCGGAATGATCACTTTATAGCCGCGTAGCGCTGCACCGCTGCCGGTGTAAAGCACGGCGCCGTTCGCCGCAGTGCCGGTTACGATGACGGATTGAATGCCCTTATCTTTGAGGATTTTTTCCAAGTCCGTATCCAGAAATTTATCGGCGTGCGATTTGACCGTTGGTTCGCTTCCGACCGGAGCGACATCTTTGGCGATATCGGACTGGCTAAATTTGCCGGCGAGGCTGTAGATAACGGGTGCGCCGTGCGATCGCGCTTCAGTCAAAAGCTTCTTCATGGCCGGCAGCGTCGCGACGCAACGCGGGTCGTCGCTGCAATAAAATGACGGCAGAAAATCGAGCATCAGCAGCGCGGTGGTCTTGGGATCGACGGTCACCGGCTTGAGCACCGGCGGCGCCGGCGCCTTTACGCTGGCCCATTCGTCGACAATGTCGGTGGCC
Source organism: Pseudolabrys sp. (assembly GCA_050725955.1). GTDB lineage: Bacteria > Pseudomonadota > Alphaproteobacteria > Rhizobiales > Xanthobacteraceae > Pseudolabrys. The sequence continues at coordinate 3,863 of JBOHII010000092.1, forward strand.
TGCGCGCGCGCCGCGCCCACCGTCAAGGCCGCCGCGGCGGCGAGTAACGCTATCAGATTTCGCTTCATGAAAATTCTCCCTGGAATGTGCCGATGCTTATTGATCGGCTTGAGGACGGATCATGCGCAAGCCGCACTTGGCCTGTCAAAGCCGGATACGGTTCCGCTTGCTGAAACACCGCCACCCGGCGCAATATTCGCGCCGTAGCGGCCGGCCTTTTACATTTGCGGCCTGTAAGAAACGAAAAAAAGGGATGAACGCCATGAACATCAAGGTCGGCAAACAGGCCATCGCCGAGGCCAGCAAAAAGCTGTCGAACTGGGGCCGCTGGGGCAAGGACGACATGATTGGCACGCTCAATCACGTCACGCCCGAGGACATCGTCAAGGCCGCGAGCCTGATCCGCACCGGCAAGGTGTTCGCGCTCGGCATCCCGCTCGACCGCGAGGGCCCGCAGACCGGTCTGTTCGGCGGCCGCTTCAACCCGATCCACCAGATGCTGGCGACCGGCACCGACGCCATCGCCGGCCGGCAGGACTGGAACAAGATCCGCTACGCCGACGACACGCTGATGCTCTGCGTGCAGGGTGCTACCCACTGGGACGCGCTCGGCCACATCTTTTACGAGGACAAGGGCTACAACGGCCACGAGGCCAAGATGGTGGACGCCAAGGGCCTCAACGTGCTCGGCATTGAGCACTCGAAGAACAAGATGGTCGGGCGCGGCGTGCTGCTCGACATCGCGCGCTTCCGCGGCGTGCAGTGGATGGCGGACGGCGAGAGCATTTCCAACGACGAGCTCGACAAATGCGCCAAGGACCAGAACGTCGCCATCGGGCGCGGCGATTTCGTCATCGTGCGCACCGGGCAGATGGAGCGCTGCCTCGCCGAAAAGGAATGGGGCGGCTATGCCGGCGGCGACGCGCCCGGCGTCAAGTTCGAGAACTGCTACTGGTGCCAGGACAAGCAGCTGGCCGCCATCTGCACCGACACTTGGGGCGTCGAGGTGCGGCCGAACGAGACTACGGAAGCCAACCAGCCCTGGCACTGGGTGGTCATCCCGGCCATGGGCCTTTGCATGGGCGAGATTTTCTATCTCAAGGAGCTGGCCGAGGACTGCGCCGAGGATGGCGTCTACGAATTCTTCTTCTGCGGCCCGCCGCTGATCATCACCGGCGGAACGGGAAGCCCGATCAATCCGCAGGCATTAAAATGACGCCGTAGGCGTCATCCCGGACGGCGAAGCCGATCCGGGATCGCGCGCTACAAACTCTGCTGTCATGGCCCGCGCAGGCGGGGCATCCAGTAATCCCAGCGAATACTAT
>JBOHII010000093.1:0-12396 GCA_050725955.1 Pseudolabrys sp.
ATTATAATGACCGGCAAAATCGTGTCGCAGCTTCATCTGGATAGCGAGTTCCAGATTGCAGTCAGCGTAAAGAATTCCTTCTTACGCCCCCATTGGCCCTGCGACGATCCGACTCATCGGATTGACAATGAGACTGCCACCGCAACATTCAGTGTTCCTCAGGAATTTCTCGCCGTCAGGGCCGGCCTGGAGCATCTCGATCATACGCTCGTCGACAGTTCCGCAGGCGGAAATTACATACGCCTTGCTCATCTGTGCGAAGGCCTGCGAGTCGACGGCGACCCGATTACGCAAAGGGTCGCCGCTGGTCGGGAAATGGTTGGGCCAGCTCATGACGTGTATGCGGGTGCCTTCAGCAATGAGTGCGAACACCGCGAGCGGATTTGAATTCTCGCCGCATATCAGACCCGACATGGGCCCGTAATCGGTCGAAAATGCGCCGAACGTGTCGCCGTGCCCGCCTGTGTGGACCAGCCGTTCACCAACAGTCGGCATGATTTTCTGGTGCTTTCGGATAAGCCTGCCGTCCGGCCCGATGTAAAGTTGCGTATTGAACAGCGTGCCCAGCGTGTTCGGCAGTTTCTCGCAGACGCCGATAACGACATATGCGTTGGCATCGCGCGCAGCCAAGCAGAGCGCGTCGACTTCGACGCTGGGGATTTCGACGGCGTTCTTGAACAGCTCGACTGAAAGCTTGTTGGCGATCGTTCCCGTTGCTGCGTGGTGATGGAACCAGACCGGGTGCGCTGGGATAAAGCCCTCGGGAAAGCCGATCACGCGGGCGCCGTGCGCCCCGGCTTCGCGGATGAGCCGGCATGCTTTCTCGGTTGACCCTTCCCGGTCGAGAAATACCGAGGCTGCTTGGACCGCGGCCACGCGAACAGGCTCGTAGACATCCCCCATGAGAATGCTCCTCGTTCGTCAACCACCATACCAATTAAGCCTTGGAATGGATGAGCATGCAATGGATAGGCATGTTTGATGCCGATGGCGCTATTGCTTAGACTTTTCCGCACGTTCAACGCCACAACGATACGCTCTCTTGATAGAAACTATGCCGAATTGCGATTGATCAATTGTAGTTTTTAGTTGTTTGGCCGCGTGCGTTTTAAGAAGATCGCCCGCTAGCGAAAACGCGGTTCCCCTTAACGGGTGGAAACGATCGATTCAAATGTGAGGTTGAAATGCAAGTCGGATTTATCGGCATCGGCCGGATGGGCAAGGTTATGGCGCGCAACCTGATGAAGGGCGGCCACAGCGTATTGGCGTGGGACGTCTCGCAATCATCGCGTGACAAAATCAAGCGCGACGGCGCCGCTATTGCCGGCAGCGCACGGGAAGCCTTCGCCGGCGACGCAGTCATTTCGATGCTGCCCAACGACGCCGCAATGCGCGCGACCTTCATCGACGGCGATGTGCTGTCGGCCGCCGGCAACGCGCCCATCCATATCAATATGGCGACCGCATCGCTCGCCTGCACCGACGATCTCGCCAAGGCGCACGCCGCCAAGGGCGTGCCCTACATCTCCGCCACCGTTTACGGGCGGCCGGAGATGGCGGCCGAGCGCAATCTCAACATCCTGGCGGCGGGCGACCCGGCGTTGATTGCGAAGGTGCAGCCGCTATTCGACGCCATGGGTAAGAAGACGTGGCAGCTCGGCACGACGCCGCGCAATTCCAATGTCGCCAAGATCGCCGGAAACCTCATGGTTGCGTGCATTTTGGAAGCCATGGGCGAAGCAGCGGCGCTGGCACGTGCCTACAAAATGGACCCTAACACGGTTCTCGACGTCGTGGTCGGATCGATCTTCGATGTGCCAATCTACCGAATCTATTCCAAGATGATTGCCAACGGGCCGTTCGAGCCGCCCGGTTTCGATCTCGTGCTCGGGCTCAAGGATGCAAAGCTGGCGCTCGACGCCGGCGAAGCCGCCCATGTGCCGCTGCCGTTCGCAAGCGTGCTGCGCGATAATTATCTCGACGCCATCGCGCATGGCGACGCTGGCAAGGACTGGTCGGCCATATCGCGTGTGGCGGCGCGCCGGGCGGGGCTAGAATAAGCCGTCGTAGCTCTGTCAGAATTTTGCCCGGATGCGGCGGGTCAGGCCCATGATGCCTCGCGGCGCATACAGGGCCATGACAATGACGACGAGGCTAAAGATGACACGGTTCACTTCGGACGTGACCGTCACGCGCAAGGCTTCCGCCACCAGCAGTATGATTGGAACGCCGATCAGCGGCCCCTGCCATGTTCCAACGCCGCCTATCACCGCCATCAAGACGACGTTGAGAGATATGTCGAGCGAAAAGGTGCTGGTCGGCTCTATGTAGAGGATGCGCATCGAATAGATTCCGCCAACGAGGCCTATCGCAAAGCCGGCGATGGCGTTTGCGAGCCATTTCACAGATGTTGTGCGCACTCCGATGATCTCAGCGGCATCTTCATCCTCGCGAATCGCGACAAGCGCCCAGCCAAAATTGGAGTGCTGGATGGCGTAGACCAGCGCCGTGGCCGCTACCGACAGGCCGAAGAAGACGAAATAGAACAATTGCTCGGTGGCGCGTGGACCAAGATCGCGCGGCGTAAGGTAGACTCCGAGAGCGCCTTGCGTGAACGCAAGGTCAAGCACGAGAATTTGCATGGCGAACGTGACAATCATGGTTACCACTGCGAAATAGGCGCCGCGCAGTCGCAAGGTCGGGATGCCGATGAGGAAAGCGAGCAGCCCCGCCGACACACCGGCGAGCGGCGCCGTCAAAAAGGGCGACAAGCCGAAGTAATGAAAGAGCAGCGCCGTCGTATAGGCCCCGACTCCAAAAAACGTGACGATACCGAAATTGAAGTATCCCCCATAGCCGCCCAATATGTTCCAGGCTTGGGTCATCACGACATACATGAAGATGCCACCCAGCGTGTTGACCATTTCGAGGTTGCCGCTGAATGCACCATAACCAGCGAGCGCCGCAGCCGTCGCACCCCCACCAAGCAAATCCCATCGCCACCGGCTTTGCGCGCCAGCTTGTTGCGACGGGAGGAAATAGAGCGAAAACACCGGTAAACCCCTAAATCGTTCGGCGGATCTCGCCGCGCAGTCCTTCGCGACGCACGACCAACACGGCTGCAAGTGCGACGTAAAGCAGGAGGTAGACGTAGTCGAAAGGCAACAGCGCCGTCGCGACCGATTGTATCAACCCCGTCAGCAAGGCCGCAGCCAACGTATGCTCGACACGGCCGAAACCGCCCAGAATGACGATCAGAAAGGCCCAGCTAAGCCACTCGATTTGCGTCTGAGGCGCAAACGGAAAGATCATTGCAATAACAACACCGGCGGCTCCAGCGGAGGCGATGCCGAGGCCGAACATCACCATCGACAGCCGCTGGACATTGATCCCAACGGCAACCGCCGCGTTGCTGTCCTGGCCAATTGCCCGAATCGCGCGGCCGGTCAGGGTGCGGTTGAGGAACAGCCAAAATCCGGCGATCAGCCCCAACGCCAGCAGCCCGACAATGACTCGCACGGCTGGCACCGTCAGCAGTCCAAAGCTCACTTGGAAATAGCTATAGGGTGTCGTGACGACGCGGGTGTTCGTTGTCCAAACGATCGTTCCGACATTCTCGATGAGCACCATTAGCCCGAACATTGCCACTAAACCCTGGTTCTGCTCGCTCGCCACCATGCGCCGGACGATGATCTGAAACACGATTGCGCCGACCACGAAAAAGAACGGAATCGACAGCATGAACGAGATAATCGGATCGACATGCAGATGCTCGAATAATTCTAGCGCGAAGAATGCGCCAAGCATGATGAAGGCGCTGTGGGCAACATTGATGATGCCCATGATTCCGAGCACGAGGCTCAGGCCCAATGCAGCAATCGCATAGATCAGCCCAAGTAGGACGCCGTCCGCGACGATCTGCAGAATCGTGTTCATCATCACCGGACCGTCAGTTCCTGTCTCAAACGCCGAGCCATCGCCGCACCATCGCGCCAAGGTCGCCTTCGAATGCCGAGCGATCGCCTTCAACGTCATTCTTTCCGGAATTGAGCACATAGACGTAATCGGCAATCCGGATCGCCGAACGGACATCCTGATCGACGAGCAGGATCGTGCGTCCCTCCTCACGGAACCTCTCCAGTTCGCGGTAAACCTGCCCGGCGATGTTCGGAGCAAGCCCGACCGAGGGCTCGTCGATCAACAGAATTTTCGGATCGCTCATGAGCAGACGTGCAATCTCCACAATGCGCTGCTGACCGCCGCTGAGGCTGCCCGCCGGACGGTCGCGCAATTCACTGAGGATTGGATAGCGCGTGAGAACGCGGTCAATTGCGTCGCGCAGTCGCCGCCGTTCGGAGCGTATCGTCCAACCGCCAAGTTCGATATTTTCCGCCACCGTCAGTTCCGGGAACGTCGAGCGGCCTTGCGGCAGGAACGCGATACCGCGCTCGACATGCTGAAATGCCGGCAGCCGGGTAATGTCGGCCTGCCCGACCGTGATGCGGCCCGCCTCAGGCGTGAGGTAGCCGGCAAGTGCGCGCAGCATGGTCGATTTGCCGGCACCGTTTGGGCCCAGCACCACCGTGATGCGGCCGGGCTTGGCGGTCAGATCAATGTCGCGCAAGATGGGGTGGCCGGGCACATATCCGGCGACCAAGCCGCCGACCTGAAGCGCCGCTTCGCTCATGACGCACCCTCGCCGCCACCGAGATAGCCTTCGACAACGCGTGGATCGCGCACTACGGCATCGGGTGCGCCGGAAGCGGCGACACGACCGCCGACTAGGCACAACATAACGTCGGACATCGCCACCAGATCGGGTACTTCATGGCTGACGATGACGAAGGAAGCGCGGTCGCGTGTGACTGCGTCTTTGATGCAGCCGATCAACCGGCGCTTGATCTCCGGATGAACGCCCGCGAAGGGCTCATCCATCAGGATCAGGCTTGGCTTTGTCACCAGCGCACGCGCAAATTCCAGCAGCCTCTGTTGCCCGCCCGATAGTTCGCTAGCCGCCAAGGAGGCAAAGCCTTCCAGGCCGACGAAATTCAGCAGCTCACGGGCTCGCTCGCCCGCGGCGGAGCGCTCGATGCGGCCATGATGCAGGAGCGGGATGAAAAGGTTCTGCAACGTAGTCAGCGTGCTGAATACGCGCGCGGTTTGGAATGTGCGAGCAACCCCGCTTGAGGCGAGTTCGGACGGGCTGAGGCCGGTGATTACCTTCGAGCCAAACCGCACAGTCCCGCTATGCGGCCTGAATACACCATTGATCACGTTCAACAATGTGGTCTTGCCGGAGCCATTGGGCCCGATCAAGCCGGTAATCGTGGTCGGCGCGACCTCGAACGAAACGTCGTCGAGCGCGACGACCCCGCCGAACCGTTTCACAATTCCATCAACGGAAAGCAGCGGCGAGGACATCGCGCTCGCCGCGCTTACGGCAAGGGAATCACCGCGCCCGCCGTTTTTATTTGCGTCGGCCATACCACTTCATTCTTGCCGTGCAGGAACTGCAAGATGACCTCAGAATAAACGGGCGTACCATCGGCCTGATACTTGATGTTGCCGGCTGCCGTATGGAACTCGTGGCTCAGGATGTACTGCTTGAGCTTATCCTGGTCGAGCGTCTTTGCGCCCTGCACCGATTGTTCAATCACTTGCAGGATGGCATAGGCCACCACGCCATAGGCCGGAATGGTTTCGTAGCCGCGACCCTTGAAGAATGTCTCCAGTTCCGCGAGGCCTTGATATTTTTGGGTAGGCCACGAGATCGTCGTGCCGATCACGCCCTCGCCCGCCGCGCCCATCTTCGGCCACCCCGGGAGCGTCGTGACCTGCGACCCGCAGGTGCAGAAAAGCTTCGGCTTATAGCCGAGCTGCTGCACGCTACGCGCGACCTGAAAGGAATCGTTCGGCAAGCCGAGCTGCAACAGAAGATCGGCATTGGCGGCCTTCGCCTTTTGGACTAAGCCGGTGAAATCGGTCGTGTTCGGCGGATATTGCTCATTAACGACGACCGTCATGCCGGCGGCCTTGGCGAAATTGAGCGCGCCGCCCGCGCCGTTGAACCCATCGCGGACGATCAGCGGGAACGGATTTTGCGCGGTGAAAATAGCGACACGGGTCGGCCTTTGTTTGGCCGGTAACGTCTTGATCAGCTCGAATACGCCGCGCGTGTAATCGGGCTCCTGATACGTGTAACTGCCGATGATTGAGCCCTTGGCATTATTGAAGAGGTTGATTCCAACAAAGCCGCCATTGAAAAGCAACTTCTTGTGGGACAGCACGATTGGCACGATTGCGCCACCGACAAACGTCGAAAACGGCGCGAGCAGAAGGTCGGCTTGGTCCTGGCCGAGCAGACGGTTAAACAGGCCCTGCGCGATGGTCGGCGTGCTTTCGTCGTTGTAGATCGTCATCTTGACCTGGCGGCCAAGCAATCCGCCACGTTTGTTGACGTCGGCAAGCCAGAAATCGTAAACCGCCTTATACTCGACCGACGGCCCCGCGAAGGGCCCCGTCAGGCCCAGCGTCCCGCCGATAACAACCGGCGCGTTCTGTGCATTTGCCGGCAGACCGGCGACCAGCGCGAATATTGCGCAAAGCGAAAGCGTAATTCTACGCACCAACTTCGTCATTTGAACTCCTCCCCGTTGTGACTTTTCCTCTTTCGTCTTTATTGCCGTTCTTCATCCTAAGATCGCGGCGCGTTGTCGCCAGTGCATCAATCCTCATGTCGTCCCGGGTGGGCAACGGATTTCGCATTGGGTGGGCGACGGACCAGCGTTTCACTGCTCGTGGTTGCACGCGGCGCGCTGCGCAAGCGCTCAGTCGCGTCCCGATCGATCTCAGTCTCATCCGTCAGGACAACCCCGTAGTCGCGTTCCGCCGCCGCGCGACTGACGTAGCCGTCGATCACGTCGTTGCGCACGCGCTCGGGATCGCGGGTGAACGGATCGCCATAGCCGCCGCCGCCATCCGCCAGATAGGAGATGACGTCGCCCGGCCCGAATTCGCCGCGGAACATGCCGCAGTAGATCACGTTGGGCGGCTTGTCGTCGTACAGATATGCGTTGTCCGCATAGGCGATAATGTCGCGGTCGAAATGCTCCTTCCAGTCCGGCCGCTCGGTATTGGGGATGAGAATACTCAAATTGAGCGGACCGGGCTTGCCGCCGGCCAAGCCCCAACCAGGGGTGCGCGATTTTTTCAAAATGGTGAGCGCGCCGAAAGGCGCGAGAAATCGATAATCGCGCACCGAACCTAGCCCACCGCGGAAGCGACCCGGCCCACCGGAATCCTGGCGGAAGCCGGCACGGTCCACCATAACCGGCAGTCGCGCCTCCACGACTTCGACTGGAATGTTCTTCACGGTGCACATCGAAACATGTTGCGTCGTGTTGATGCCGTCTTGATCGATACGCGCGCCCCAGCCGACGCCAGCATTTGTCTGATGCCAGATTTGGCGGCCGGTATAGGGTTCTTTGCCGTAGAAACCGGGATCGCCGAGATCGCCGCCGGAGCCTGCCCACATTTTTTCCGGCACCGCCTGCGCCAGCGCTTTGTAGATCGTTTCAACTGCGCTGACGCCAGCCCAAATCGTGAAGACGGGCGACGGATAGGCCGCATTGAACAGGCTCCCTTCCGGCGCGACGACGCTGAGCGGCCGGAATTGCCCGCCGTTCGATGGTTCATGCGGCGTCGTCAGGCTCTTGAAACAAATGCGCGCCGCCGACCGCGCCATGCCGAGGCCGAGATTGATAGGGCCATCGACTTTTTGGCTCGATCCCGAATAATCGATCGTCATGGAGTCGCCCTTAATGGCGACACGGACATGCACCCGCACAAGGTCGTCATTGACCCCGTCATTGTCCATCCAGTCTTCCGCCTCCCATTCGCCGTCGGGCATGGCGCGTACCGCGGCGCGCGCTTGTTCCTCACCAGCGGAGAGAATGCGTTCAATCGAGGCGTCAACCGTCTCCGCGCCGTATTTCTTGTAGAGCTCGCAAATGCGGGTGACGCCGGTGCGTAGCGAAGCGACTTCAGCGTTGAAGTCGCCCATGACTGTTTCGGGCGCGCGGGAGTTAATGCGGATGATGCGCAGCAATTCCTCGTTGGGTTCGCCACGGCGCACGATCTTCTCGCCGGGAATCATGATCCCTTCCTGGTGCACCGTGGTCGAGTCGAGAATGTACCCGGGATCCTTGCCCCCCATGTCGGTCCAGTGCGCGCGCACCACCGTATAGGCAACAATCGCGCCATCGAAGAAGACCGGCGCGACCAGCACTCCATCGTTGGTATGCGCGCCACTCCAATAAGGCACGTTCATGTAAATGACGTCGCCAGGATCGAGCGGGCCGCACTTGCTGTTGCTGAGCGTTTGGCGGATGGCAAATTCGTTGGCGCCGAGGAACAACGGCAGACCGGTGGCGTCGGCAAGCAGGTTCAGATTGCTGTCGAAGATCGACAGGCCAAAATCGTTGATCTCATAAATGATCGTCGAATACGCCGTGCGCACAAGCGTGCGTTCCATCTCGGTCGCCGCCGACGCGAGATAATGGCGGATGACTTCCGCGGTCGCGGGATCGGTGGCAGCGGCGTTGCGCCGGCTCATGACGGTTTTTCTCCGACGATGAATAAGTGCCCGAACTTGTCGACAGTCGCCAGCTGATCGGAAAAATACACAAGCGTCGTGGTGGCTTCCTCGACAATCGCCGGACCAGTCACGACATGGCCATCGCCCAGCGTGTTGCGATCGTAGACCGCGAAATCCGCCATGGCTCTCTTGGCGAAGCAAAAAGCCTTGCGGTGGGTGCGCGGCGCCGGCGTCCCGGAGCCTCGCGCGATCGTTTGCAACTCGGGCCGCGGGGTACGGCCCACGCCGCGCACGCGCACATGCACGAGTTGCACCGGGTCGGTCATGATATGACCGTAACGCTGCTTGTGCACCGCGTCGAAGCGCCCGCACAGCGCGGCGAGGTCGTCGGCATCTTCCAGCGTCGTATCGAGCGTGTGTTCCTGCCCGAAATACCGTAGAGCGGCCAGGTATTCGATGTTTCGGTCTTCCGGCGCAAAGCCGCCGCGCGCGAGCTCGTCGTTGGCACGGGCTGCCAAGCGCTGCGCAATTCCGCGCAGATGGTCGAGCCCAATATGCTCGAGCAAGCCAACGCAGGTCTCCGAATATTCCTGTACGAGGTCGGTCATCAGCATGCCCCAGGCTGAAAATCCGGCCGGTGCCTGCGGCACGATCACCTCGCGCACGCTCATCTCACGGGCGATCAAGGGCACGAACATAGGGCCGGCTCCGCCATAAGCCAGCATGCTGAATTCCCGTGGATCGAGGCCCTCCTCGACGGTGATCTCACGGATCGCGCTGACGGTGCGCGCGAGCAAGACATCGAACACGCCGCGCGCAGCCTCGATATCGCTAAGGCCGAGCGGTTCCGCAACATGCTGCATGATGCCGGCGCGAGCGGCGGCGGCATCCAGACGAACCTCGCCGCCGAGGAAATTATCGGGATCGATATAGCCGAGCACGACCGCTGCATCGGTGAAGGCCGGTTGCTTGCCGCCGCGGCCGTAGCAGATCGGGCCGGGCTCGGCACCGGCCGATTGTGGACCGACTTTGAGCAGTCCGCCTTCGACGCGCGCGAGGCTGCCACCGCCGGCGCCGATGGTGGAAATATTGTACGCCGGAATCATCAGTGGCAGTTTTTCAAGCTCGGCCTGATATTTGAGCGTCGGCATGCCGTCGCGCACCACGCAGGCGTCTGTGCTGGTGCCACCGATATCGACTGCGATGAGATTGCCGCGGCCAAGAATCTCGCTCAGCCGAGCAACGCCGATGAGGCCGCCGGCGGGACCCGAAAAAATCGTGTGGACCGGCACCGCGGCGGAGTCGCGCGCAAGCAAGGCGCCGCCGCCCGAACGGGTTATATAGAACGAGCCGGCAAAGCCCTCCTCGGCCATCGCCGAATCAAGGGAGCCGATATAGCGCCGGAAGATCGGCTGGATATAGGCGTTGACCACGGTCGTGCTGGTGCGTTCGTACTCGCGATATTCGCGTACAATATCGCTGGAAATCGACACCGATAGCGTGGGCCATTCGGCGCGGACAATTTCGGCGGTGCGCTGCTCATGCGCCGGATTGCGGTAGGCGTGCAAATAGCAGACCGCGATTGCCTGGACCTTCCATTTTTCAACCAGCTGACGCACGGCCGCACGCACGGCCTCTTCGTCAAGCGGCTGCAATTCATCGCCGCTTGCATTCATGCGGCCAGGAACGCCGAGCCGCATACGCTTGGGTACGATAGGCGGCCGCGCATCATATTCGAGCGAATACATTTGGCTGCGGTCGCGACTATAGCGGCCCATCTCGAAAATATCCTCGAAGCCGGCATTGGTTAAAATGCCGGTCACCGCGCCCTTGTGCTCGAGCACAGTATTGAGGCCGAGTGTCGTTCCGTGGATGAAGGAATCGAGGTCTTCGGCGTCGAGGCCGAGCCTTTTGATCGCGGCGTTGACACCGGCAGCCGCATTATCCGGCGTCGTGAAGCTCTTTTCCAAACGCCATTTGCCGTTGCGGATGTCGAAGATCACCGCATCGACAAATGTTCCCCCAATATCGACTGCCAGACGTTGGGTCACGATAATTCTCTACGTGTCATACAGTAACCAGTCTCGCAGCAGCGCCGTTGCTGCCTGCGGCCGTTCCAGAATCGTCATGTGTCCGCATTGCTCAATGATCGAGAAACGGCCGCGCGGAGCCAACTCGGCAATTTCGACGTGCTCTTCGATCGTGCTCATGCCATCTTGGCGACCACAAATAGAGCGCACCTGTTGAGCAGCAACTTTTAACAAGCTTCGGGAATCTTGGCGGGTGCCGATTGCGCGGTGTCGGCGTACGAAAGCCTCAACCCCGACCCGGCCCACCATTTCGCGGACGAACGATAGCAATGGACCGTTCTGCTGATCCGGGTGCATTAGGATCGGCTTCATACCATCGATGACGGAATCGATTTCGCCACGCTCGCAAGCGGCGATCGCCGCCCGGCGCCACTCGGCCTTCTCCGGCGTGTCGGCGCGAGCGGATGTATCGAGCAAAGCAAGCCGCGTGATCCGTTCCGGCTGCTGTCGCAGCATTTCCAGGGCGATATAACCACCCATAGAAAATCCAGCGAGCGCGAATCTTTGCGGCGCAGCGTCGAGCACAATGCGCGCCATATCCGCGATGCCGTCACCTTGCGTGACCGATGGAACGCTAATCGTGGCAACATCGGCGAGATGCGCCACTTGATGGCGCCAGACCGCGGCATCGCACACCAAGCCCGGAACCAGCAGGAGATCTTGCTTGTCCGGCATGGCCATTCGCTTCCCGCGTTGCGCTGTATTTGAACGATAGCGGGGCAATCGCTCTGCCGAAAATATATATTATTGATGCATGCGATATAATATTGTTATAGCTATGCAGAAAAGGGCACCTCGATGAATCTACGGTCGCTTAGCAATTTTCTCAGCATCGCCGAAGCCGGTAGCCTCAAAGGCGCGGCGGACATCGTCAATATCGCGCAGCCCGCGCTCACGCGACAGATGGCGCTACTCGAACAGGAATTCGGCACCAAGTTATTTTTACGCCATCACCGTGGCGTCACGCTAACGGAAGCTGGCGGGCGCTTGCGCGAGCACGCCGAGCGGATCCTTGCGGAAGTTTCGCGCGCACGCGTTGGAATGTCGAATGCCCTGGAAAAGCCGAGCGGGACGGTATCACTCGGCCTGCCGACAGCGATGCGCAACGTGCTTTCGAGTTCGCTCATAGCGGCGTATCACAAGACTTTTCCCGACGTGCAATTGCGAGTGCATGAAGCCTTCGTGCACATACTGGAAGATTTGCTGAGATCGCGCGAAATCGACGTCGCTATTTTGTTCGGCGGCTCTCGCAAACTCGACAATTTCGACGTACGACCGCTCGTCGCCGAAGATGTTTACCTCGTCGGGCCGCCCGACGCTGGACTTGAATTGAATCGCCCGGTGTCAATCAAATATCTTGCCGAGCTTCCGATTATTCTCATCTCGCGCCGCAATCAGCTTCGTCTGGCAGCGGAGCAGGCCATGGCGCGCCATGGCGTCGACTTCCGGCCTTTTTTAGAAGTGGATGGCCAGCCGCTGACGCGCGATCTGGTCATGAATGGAACCGGCTATACGATCGCACCTTATTGCGCGGCGCAGGCCGACATTGAAGCTGGCTTACTCAGCGGCGCCCCTATTCGAGTATTGACCATCACTTGGGCGCTCGGCGTCAACCGAGGACGGGCACACGCGCCTGCCGTGCGGGAATTAATCGCCCATATTCACCGCGCGGTCGACGGTCGCGTGGCGACCAGCAGCTGGCGCGCAGTA
>JBOHII010000094.1:0-4110 GCA_050725955.1 Pseudolabrys sp.
GCATTTGACCGGCACGGCGATGCATTGAGCGGTCGGCCGTAGATTCTTGGTCTCAGATTCTTGGCCTCACGCGAACTTTGAAAATTCCATCACCACTCGCTCATAAATCTGCCGTTTGAACGGCACGACCAGATCCGGCAACTCGCCGAGATTGGCCCAGCGCCAGGCGATGAACTCCGGCTCGTGGTGGCCGCCGCCGGGATGAACGATGTCGATCTCAGGAGCGTCACCGGTGAAGCGCAGCGCATACCATTTCTGTTTCTGGCCGCGATATTTGCCGCCCCAGGCCTCACCGATGATCTCGCGTGGAATGTCGTAAGCCAGCCAGTCGGCGATCTCGCCGAGCTTTTCGACCGAGCGGATATTGGTCTCTTCATAGAGCTCGCGCAGCGCGGCCCGATAGGGGTCTTCGTTCTCGTCGATGCCCCCCTGCGGCATCTGCCAGACATGCGTCATGTCGATATGTTCGGGCCCGCTGGTGCGCCGGCCGATGAACACCTGGCCTTGGCGGTTGAGCACCATCATGCCGGCGCAGGGGCGGTAGGGCAGGGATTCGACCGGCGGCATGGATATCCTCGTCATGTCCGCGCTTGTCGCGGGCATCCATGTCTTTCTTTATCTCTTTGAATAAGACGTGGATGGCCGGGTCAAGCCCGGCCATGAAATATCAGCTCGACTTTTCCTTCAACGCGACCATGGTGATTGGAACCAGCACGAAGCCGCGGGCTTCCGCCTTCTTCGCCCATTCGGCGATGCGGGCGACGGTGCCCGGCAGTGCGTTGGCGAGCCCGACCGCGGTGCCATGATCGCGCGCCGCCATTTCCAGCCGCGCCAGCGCGCGGTCGATCTCGACCTGCGTTGGCACGGCGTCGATCACCACGTCGGTTTTGGCGAACGGCAGGTTTTGCGCGCCGGCGAGCTGGCCGGCGACGCTGCGCGGCGAGGCGCCGTCATCCACATAGATCAATCCGCGTTTGGCGGTCTCGCGCAGCACCGGGGCGAGTGACGGCTCGGAGGCGGTGAAACGCGCGCCCATGTAGCTGACAATTCCGACATAGCCCTGGAAGCGGCTCATCTGCCAATGCAGCCGGTCGATGTTCTGGTCGGGGGTCAGCGAGGTCAGCAGCGTCTGCGGTCCGGGGTCGTTGTCGGGATAGTCGAAAGGCTCCATCGGCGCCTGCAGCAGCAATTCGTGATTTTCCGCCCGCGCGCGCTCGGCCAGATGTTCGAGATCGCTGCCATAGGGGGCGACGGCAAAAGTCACCGGCGCCGGTAGTTTCGCCAGCGCGTCGGCGGTGCCGCTCGCGCTGATGCCCAGCCCGCCGACGATGATGGCGATGCGCGGCGCATCGGTCTTACCCGCCGGCAGTTTTCGCGGATGGGCATAGAGTGTGAACGGCCGTGTTCCATCCGCCGCGATTTTCGGGATGCCACCATGGCGAGTCATTTCCAGCAGCCGCTGCTCGGGCGGCAACTTCGGCGCAATGGCGCCCGATTTGCCCGGAATCACCACGTCCTGGTGCTTGCCGCTCGAGCCGTCGATGATGGTGATGGTTTTGCTGCCCGCCGGAGGGGCGGCCGGCGGCATGGTCACGGTCACCGTGGGTGCTTTGTCGGCCGATGGTCCGTCGTGGTGGGAATGCTGCCGGCCGTCGCCGGCGGGCTTTGGCGGAATCGTGGCCAGCGAACCGGTGCCAACAACCGCCCTGGGCTCGCCGCCCAGGGGATCGTTGACGAAGATCGCCCATGCCACCACCGCGATCCCGAATAGGCCGAGCACGCCGGCCAGTATTTGCGGGGCGGCGGCCGGCAGCTTCAGCCGTCCTTTGCGTTCGTCTTGGCCGAGGGGGGCGTTTAGATCATCCGATGGCAAGGCCGCAATCCTCGCGAATCATCGGCGGAGTCTAGCACGCGACGATTCAGGCGGGGCTGTTTGCGGGCTCGCCACATACGAACGGGGCAGCCCTTGGGCCGCCCCGCCGGTATTCGGTTCGTGTCGATGGGCCGCGCTTAGTTCGGCACCGGGGTCTTGGCATTCGGCGGGAACGCCGAATTAACCTGGGTACCGCGCAAAAGCTCTTCCGCCATGATCAGCGCCTTGTCGTTCTTGGGGTCGGGCGGAACGTAGGCCTGTGAGCCAGTCTGCTCCTTGCCTTCCGCGGCCTTGAGATGGCCGCGCAGCGAGGCCTCGCCTTTGGTGCTGGTGTCGGTTTTGGCCTTGAGGTCTTCCGGCAGGTCTTGCAGCACCTTGATGTCGGGCACGATGCCCTTGGCCTGGATCGAACGGCCGGAGGGCGTGAAATAGCGCGCGGTGGTCAAGCGCAGCGCGCCGTTGCCGGAGCCGAGCGGGATGATGGTCTGCACCGAGCCCTTGCCGAACGAACGCGTGCCGATGACGGTCACCCGCTTATGGTCCTGCAGCGCGCCGGCGACGATTTCCGACGCCGAGGCCGAGCCGCCGTTGATCAGCACGATCACCGGCTTGCTGTGGGTGAGATCGCCCGGCCGCGCGTTGAAGCGCTGCGTCTCCTCCGGATTGCGGCCGCGCGTTGACACGATCTCGCCCTTTTGCAGGAACGCATCCGACACCGAGATCGCCTGGTCGAGCAGGCCGCCCGGATTGTTGCGCAGGTCGAGGATGTAGCCCTTGAGCTTGTCTTCGGAGACCTTCGCGGTGATGTCGGAGATCGCCTTTTTCAGCCCGTCAGTAGTCTGTTCGTTGAACTGCGTAAGCCGGATATAGCCGACGTCGTCGCCTTCCACCTGCGAGCGCACCGAGCGCACGCGGATGATGTCGCGCGTGATCGACACTTCGATCGGCTTGTCCTGGCCCTTGCGCATGATGGTGAGCTTGATCTTGGTGTTCACCGGGCCGCGCATCTTTTCGACCGCTTGGTTCAGCGTGAGGCCCTGCACCTGCTCGTCGTCGAGCTTGACGATGATGTCGTTGGCCATGACGCCGGCCTTGGCTGCGGGCGTCTCGTCGATCGGCGCCACGACTTTGATCAACCCGTCTTCCATGGTGACCTCGATGCCGAGCCCGCCGAATTCGCCGCGGGTCTGCACCTGCATGTCCTTGAAGCTCTTAGGATCCATGTAGCTCGAATGCGGATCGAGCCCGGCCAGCATGCCGTTGATCGCGGATTCGATCAGCTTGCTGTCGTCCGGTTTCTCGACGTAATCGGCGCGAACGCGCTCGAATACGTCGCCGAACAAATTGAGCTGCCGATAGGTATCCGCGGCCGCCGCCTTGGCGGACGCGCCGATAAAGATCATCCGCGGTTGAGTCGCGAGCAGCGTCATCGCCGCTCCTGCCGCCGCGCCGAGTAGAATGAGTGTTGTCTTGCGCATCATCCGCGAACCTTTTCGCCTTCGCCAGCCGCCCACCATGGGCCTGGATCGACGGGAATCCCGTCCTTTCGAATCTCAATATAGAGCACCGGTTGGCTGGAACCTGTCGCGAGGATAGCGGCGATCTGGGAGCCGTTCCCCATCACCGCAACCGGTTCTCCGGTCAGCACGAACTGTCCGAGATCAACTGATATCCGATCCATCCCAGCGAGCAAGATATGATAGCCGCTGCCGGCATTCAGGATCAAGAGTTGACCGTAGGAACGGAACGGTCCCGCGTAAACCACCCAGCCGTCGGCCGGCGCGGTCACTTGAGCGCCGGCGCGGGTTGCGATGGAAACCCCCTTTTCTGACCCGCCGGCGCCATCGGGCGCGCCATATTCCTTCAATTTGACGCCATTAACCGGAATCGGAACTTGCCCGCGCAGGGACGCGAATGCGACCGCCGGCGCTAACCGGCCCGGATCGCGCTGCGCCGACATTTGCGGTCGCGAATCGTTGTGGCCTGCTTAGCGGGCAGACCTGGTCTCGGGATCGAGTCCTTGCTCTAGTGTGGTGATCAAATCTTTGAGATTGTCCACCTGACGCGCCAATTCGCCGGCACGCGCTCGTTCGGCGTCGAGCGCCTTCTCACGCTCGGTTTGCTGCTTCTTGCGCTCTTCGACCAGCGCCGTCATGCGTGTACGTTCGTTGCCGAGCGAAGCGATCTCGGTTTTCAACCGGTCGCGTTCCGCGGCTATCTGCTTGCGGACGTTAAGC
>JBOHII010000095.1:0-1986 GCA_050725955.1 Pseudolabrys sp.
GATCACGACGTCCCTGCGATTCCGACGCCTTCGCCACTTCGTCGTAGGCAACGTACTTGTTGCCATAGCCCTTGTCGGCCGAGACCTTCGTCAACGCCGCCGTGAGGGTGGTTTTGCCGTGGTCGACGTGACCGATCGTACCGATATTGCAATGAGGCTTGTTGCGCAGGAATTTTTCTTTGGCCATGGAACTCTCCGTTCAGATTCCTTTGGGTTACGATCGTTACGCGAATTTTTTCTGTACTTCCGCCGACACACTGGCGGGCAGCTCGGCGTAGTGATCGAATTGCATAGTGAATGTGGCGCGCCCCTGCGACATGGAGCGCAGATTGTTGACGTAGCTAAACATGTTCATCAGCGGCACCATCGCGTTGATCACGTTGGCGTTGCCGCGCGTGTCCTGGCCCTGGATATGGCCGCGCCGCGAATTGAGATCGCCGATGACCGAGCCGGTGTATTCCGCCACCGTCACCACTTCTACCTTCATGATCGGCTCAAGCAGGACGGGCCGCGCCCGTTGCAGCGCTTCGCGCAGGCACTGGCGCGCGCAGATTTCGAAGGCGAGCGCCGAGGAGTCGACATCATGGGAGTCGCCGTCGATCAGCGAGACCTTGAGGTCAACCACCGGGAAGCCGGCAAGCGGTCCGGAGCCGAGCACCGACTCCAGGCCTTTCTCGACGCCGGGGATGAACTCCTTTGGCACCGAGCCGCCGACGACCTCGTTCTCGAACTCGAACGGCGTGCCGGGCGGCATCGGCTCGGCAACGATCTTGATCTTGGCGTATTGGCCGGAACCGCCGGTCTGCTTCTTGTGGGTGTAGTCGTGCTCGACGCGCTGGGTGATCTTCTCGCGGAAGGCGACCTGCGGCGCGCCGATATTGGCTTCCACTTTGTAGGTGCGCTTGAGGATGTCGACCTTGATGTCGAGATGCAGTTCGCCCATGCCCCGGATGATGGTCTGACCGGATTCCGGATCGGTATTGACGCGGAAGGACGGATCCTCCGCCACCAATTTTGCCAGCGCGACGCCGAGTTTTTCCTGATCGGCCTTCGACTTCGGCTCGATTGCGATTTCGATCACCGGATCGGGGAATTCCATCTTTTCCAGGATCACCGGCTGCTTGGGGTCGCACAGCGTATCGCCGGTGCGCACTTCCTTGAGGCCGGCCAGAGCGACGATGTCGCCGGCATAGGCTTCCTTGATGTCCTCGCGGTTGTTCGCATGCATCAGCAGCATGCGGCCGATACGCTCCTTGCGCTCCTTGGTCGAATTGATCACGCCGGTGCCGCTCGAGAGCGTGCCGGAATAAATGCGGCAGAAGGTGATGGTGCCGACGAAGGGGTCATCCATGATCTTGAAAGCGAGCAACGCGAGCGGGGCATTATCCTTCGGCTCTCGAATGACGTCCTCGTCGTTGTTGGGATTGATGCCGTGGATGGGCGGCACGTCGAGCGGGCTCGGCAGATAATCGACGACGGCGTCGAGCAGCGGCTGCACGCCTTTGTTCTTGAACGCGGAGCCGCACAGGACCGGGAAGAACGCGCCGGTAATCACCGCCTTGCGGATGAGTTTCTTGAGGGTCGCCTCGTCCGGCATTTTGCCTTCGAGGTAAGCGGTGGCCGCATCATCGTCGAGTTCGCAGGCCGCCTCGATCATCTTGTCGTGGTATTCCTTGGCCTGCTCGAGCATGTCGGCCGGAATATCGATGTCGTGGTAATCGGCGCCGAGGTTTTCGTCATTCCAGACGACGCCCTTCATGCGCACCAGGTCGATAATGCCCTTAAACTGCTGCTCGGATCCGATCGGAAGTTGGATGGCCACCGGCTTGGCGCCGAGCCGGGTCCTGATGTCGTCCATACTTTTGAAGAAATCGGCGCCGATCTTGTCCATCTTGTTGGCGAAGACGATGCGCGGCACTTTGTATTTGTCGCCCTGACGCCAGACCGTCTCGGTTTGCGGCTCGACGCCCTGGTTGCTGTCGAGCA
>JBOHII010000096.1:0-3928 GCA_050725955.1 Pseudolabrys sp.
TCTGACGCCGCCGCGTATTCTGATTGATAGTGACCTGATGGCGCTCGATCCGGTCTGGGCCGCGGCCGGCTCGCCCCGCCATGTGTTCCGCACCAGCGCGCGCGAACTCGCCCGCATGAGCGGGGGAACAATTGCCGATGTGAAGGAGAACTAATTCGCCCGTCTTCGCCCTTCGGGCTTCACCGGGCAACCTTCGCGCCGCGAAGGCTGGCTTGCCAGTCGAAGCTGCGGAGCAGCGAAGACTGGAGCGGGCGAAGGGATTCGAACCCTCGACCCCGACCTTGGCAAGGTCGTGCTCTACCCCTGAGCTACACCCGCATCCGAGAGACAACTGGCCGGAATGACAATTCCGGCCGCCAAGCCCGATCCTATAGCCAAAACACTGACTACTTTGCAACCACGGCCCCGGCCGGGTCGTTAATCCCGATTAACGCGACGCTTGCGGCGCTTTTTGGGCTTTCGCAAACCGGCATTTTCGGATTAGCACGGTAGTCCGCAGATAACGCCCGGCTTTCCGGCCAGTCCATGCCCGCGACCCCCGACCAATTATTCGCCTTCCTCGACAGCCTCGGCATCGCTCACGCAACGGTGAAGCACCCGCCGCTGTTCACGGTCGAACAGTCGCGCGCGCTGCGCGGACAGATCCCCGGTGGCCACACCAAGAACCTGTTCCTGCGCGACAAGAAATACGAGCTTTATCTGGTAGTGGCGCTGGAAGACGCCGAAATCGAGCTCAAGGGCCTGCACCGGCAGCTCGGCGCCACCGGGCGTTTTTCGTTCGGCGCTTCCGATCTGCTGCGCGAGGTGTGGGGGGTCGAGCCCGGCGCGGTGACGCCTTTCGGCGCCATCAACGACACGCAAGGCCGCGTCACCGTGGTGCTCGACGCCGCCATGATGCAGCACGCGGCGCTCAATTATCATCCGCTGGTCAACACCATGACCACCTCGATTGCACGCGATGACCTGGTGAAGTTCCTGGAGGCGACGGGGCACAACCCCCGCTTCGAACGGGTCTCCGGCCGCGCCGCGCAGGGCGGCTGACCCGATTGCAATCGCGCGCCGGATGACCCATTTAAACCGGCATGGAACCGGCTCTTGGGCCGGATCTTGGGCCGGGTTTTGGGCCCGAAACAGCCGATGAGGCGAGGGATTATGCTGCAAAACGGCGGGGGAGTGACGGCTGAGGCCGCCAGCGCGGTCGTCGAGACGACAACGCAAGGCTTCGTCAAGGACGTGATCGAGGAATCCAAGCGCCAGCCGGTGCTGGTCGATTTCTGGGCGCCCTGGTGCGGGCCCTGCAAGCAACTCACGCCCATTTTGGAAAAAGCGGTAAAGGCGGCAAAGGGCAAGGTCAAGCTCGCCAAGATGGACATCGACAAGCACCCGGAGATTCCCGGCCAGATGGGTATCCAGTCGATCCCGGCGGTCATCGCCTTTGCCAACGGCCAGCCGGTCGACGGCTTTATGGGCGCGCTGCCGGAATCGCAGGTGATCGCGTTCCTCGAGCGCGTCACCAAGGGCAAGATCGGCGCCGAGGACCAGGACATGCTGAAGGCCGCGGATGCCGCGCTCGCCGCCGGCAATGCGGCGGAGGCCGCCAATCTCTATGGACAATTGTTGAAAGCCGACAGCGGCAATGTCGCTGCGCTCGCCGGCCTTGCGCGCTGTTATGTCGCCACCGGCAATATCGAGCAGGCGAAGAAAACGCTCGCCATGGTGCCGGAGGCCAAGCAGAACGATGCGGCGGTCGCCGCCGCGCGCGCCGCGGTCGAAGTCGCGGAACTGGCGAAGTCGGTCGGCCCGATCGACGAGCTGGAGAAAAAGGTTGCCGCCGATCCGCTCGACCATCAGGCGCGCTTCGATCTCGCCGCCGCGCTCAACGCCAAAGGAAAGCGCGCGGAGGCCGCCGAGCACCTGCTGACGATCGTCAAGAAGGACCGCAAGTGGAACGACGACGCGGCGCGCAAGCAGCTGGTGCAGTTCTTCGAAGCCTGGGGGTTTGCCGACCCGGCGGCGATCGATGGCCGTAAGCGGCTGTCGTCGATTTTGTTTTCGTGATGCTTGTCATTCCGGGCGCGCCGGAGGCGCGAACCCGGAATCCAGATGAAATCTCGGTGGCTGTTTCTGGATTCCGGGTTCGCTCGCTGCGCGAGCGCCCCGGAATGACGGTGCGGAGTTAGCGCCATGCCGATGAATGCCCAATACCGCGGGCCGATCGATTTGCCGGAAGTCATTCCGGTGTTCCCGCTGCCGGGCGCGCTGTTGCTGCCGCGCGGGCAGATGCCGCTCAATGTTTTCGAGCCGCGCTATCTCGCCGTGATCGACGACGCGCTGCGCGACGGCCACCGGCTGATCGGCGTGATCCAGCCCGACCCCGCGCAACCCGGCCGCGCCGACGAGCCGCCATTGTACAAGATCGGCTGTGTCGGGCGCATCACCCATCTCGCCGAGAGCGGCGACGGCCGCTATCTGATCGAGCTCACCGGCGTCGCGCGCTTCCGTGTCGAGCAGGAATTGCCGGTGAATACCGACTACCGGCAATGCCGCGTCACTTATGCGCCGTTCGCCGACGATTTAATCGCGCGCAAGGGCGAGGCGGCGGTTGACCGCGCGGCGGTGCTCACCGCCTTGCGCGCCTTCATGAAGGCCAACGATCTCAAGGCGGACTGGGAGGGCATCGACCAGGCGCCGAACGAGGCGCTGGTCAACGCGTTGTCGATGATGTCGCCTTACGGCCCGGCCGAAAAGCAGGCGCTGTTGGAGGCGCCCGATCTCAAGACGCGAGCCGAACTCCTGGTCGCCATCACCGAGATCGAACTCGCCAAAAAGAACACCGAGGGCGAGCCGCAGTTGCAATAGTGTTTAAGCGATACGCCAATCTCGCGGGTGAAGGGTCGGAATTTCACGGAAGTGCCAACCCCTCACCCGGCTCGCGCTTCGCTGTCGCACGCAGTCAAGCTTGCGCAGACTGCGTAAACTTGTCTGCGATGCTCGCCACCCTCTCCCACAAGGGGAGAGGGAAAGCGTGCAAGCCTCGCCGCCGTGCTATAAGGCCGCAAATTCGCCGGGAGCCATTGCATGCCCACCACCCCGCCTACCGAACGCCCCGCCGGCAGCGTCGATCCCAAGCTGTTGGAAATCCTCGTCTGCCCGCTCACCAAGACCACGCTCGAATACGACGCCGCCAGGCAGGAGCTGATCTCGCGCAAAGCCAAGCTCGCCTATCCAATCCGCGACGGCATTCCGATCATGCTGCCGGAAGAGGCGCGGCGGCTCGACTAACCACAACCTCGGACACGAAACTCGGGAAACGACTAATGATCAAAATCTGGGGCCGCAACACCTCTTCCAACGTGCAGAAGGCGATGTGGGCGGTGGGCGAGCTCAAGCTCGAACATACACGCATCGACGTCGGCGGCGCCTTCGGCAAGAACAAGGAACCGGCCTATCTCGCCATGAACCCCAACGGGCTGGTGCCGACGCTGGAGGAAGAAGACGGCTTCCTGTTGTGGGAGAGCAATTCCGTGGTGCGCTATCTCGCCGGCAAGCACGACAAGGGCGGCGTGCTGGAGCCGAAGGACGCGCACCAGCGCGGGCTCGCCAGCCAGTGGATGGACTGGCAATTGTCGGTGGTGGGACCGGCGATCACGCCGGCGTTCTGGGGCCTGATCCGCACGCCGCCGGAAAAGCGCGATATGGCCGCGATCAAGACCTCGCAGGGCAAGACCACCGACGCGATGAAAATCATGGATGCGCAACTGGCAAAGACGAAGTTCCTCGCCGGCGACGCGTTCTCCTATGGCGACATCCCGGTCGGCGTGATGTGCTACCGCTACCGGCAGCTGGTGCCCGACCGGCCGGCCACACCCAATCTCGACCGCTGGTACGACGCGATTTCCAAGCGCAAGGCGTTCCAGGATCACGTCGG
>JBOHII010000097.1:0-1749 GCA_050725955.1 Pseudolabrys sp.
CGCATCACCAGCGCGCCGAGCCGCGCCTGGCGCAGCAAGATTAGGCGCGGCGGCCAACCGATCACCGCGGGGTTTAACGGATGACGCCGGACGGGCCCGCCGATGGCCAGTCGCGCTAAGGCCGGCCCGACTTTGGTCGCCGCCGCCGGCCTCGACAAGGACGCGCCGCGCCCACTCGCCGATCGCCTGCGGCCGGTAAAGCTCGACGAAGTGGTCGGGCAGGACCATCTGCTCGGGCCGGATGGCGCGCTCACCCGCATGCTGGCGACCCGATCGCTCGGCTCATTGGTGTTCTGGGGCCCGCCCGGCACCGGCAAGACCACTGTGGCGCGGCTGTTGGCGCAGGCGACCGACCTGCATTTCGAGCAGATTTCCGCGATCTTCACCGGCGTTGCCGACCTGAAGAAGGTGTTCGAGGCCGCGCGCGCCAGACGCGAAAGCGGGCAGGGCACGCTACTGTTCGTCGACGAGATCCACCGCTTCAACCGCGCGCAGCAGGATAGTTTCTTGCCCGTCATGGAGGACGGCACCATCGTCTTGGTCGGCGCCACCACCGAAAACCCGTCGTTCGAGTTGAACGCGCCCCTCTTGTCGCGCGCGCGCGTGCTGGTGTTCAAATCGCTCGACGCGCACGCAATTGAAAAACTACTCGAACGTGCCGAAGAGATCGAGCAGCGCAAGCTGCCGCTCGATGCGGACGCGCGCAGCCAGCTCGTCGGCATGTCCGACGGCGACGGCCGCGCCGCGCTGACGCTTGCCGAGGAAGTCTGGCGCGCCGCCCGCAAGGACGAGGTATTCGGCGCCGCAATAATGCAGGAGATCGTGCAGCGGCGGGCGCCGATCTACGACAAAAGTCAGGACGGCCACTACAATCTCATCTCCGCGCTGCATAAGTCGGTGCGCGGCTCCGATCCGGACGCAGCGCTCTACTATCTCTGCCGCATGCTCGATGCCGGCGAGCCGCCGCTCTATATCGCGCGCCGCGTCGTGCGCATGGCGGTGGAAGACATCGGGCTCGCCGACCCGCAGGCACTGGTGATCGCCAATGCCGCCAAGGATGCCTATGATTTTCTGGGATCGCCGGAAGGCGAACTGGCGATTGCCGAAGCGGTGATCTACATGGCGACGGCGCCGAAATCGAACGCCTCGTACGCCGCCTTCGGCGCCGCCATGCGCGCCGCCAAACAGGCGGGCTCGCTATTGCCGCCCAAGCACATCCTCAATGCGCCGACCAAGCTGATGCAAGAAGAAGGCTACGGCCGCGGCTACGCCTATGACCATCATGCGGAGGAGGCGTTCTCCGGGCAGAACTATTTTCCCGATGCGCTGCCGCGCCAGCAATTCTACAATCCGCCGGAGCGCGGCTTCGAACGTGAAGTGCGCAAACGGCTGGAATATTGGGCGAAGCTGAGGAAAGACAAGGGCGGGGAATGAGCATCGATCTCAATGCCTATTGCAAGCGGATCGGTTACACCGGCGCGCGCGATGCCTCGCTGAACACTTTGCGCGAATTGCATCATCTGCATCCGCAGGCGATCCCGTTCGAGAACCTCGATCCGCTGCTCAAGCGGCCGGTGAAACTCGATCCTGCCTCGTTGCAGGCCAAGATGGTCGGGGCCGGGCGCGGCGGCTACTGCTTCGAGCAAAACCTGTTGTTCGGACATGTCCTGCGCGCGCTCGGTTTCAAGTTGCGCGAGGCGACCGCCCGCGTACGCTGGAGCGTGCCGCCCGGCGTGCACACACCGCGCG
>JBOHII010000098.1:0-5668 GCA_050725955.1 Pseudolabrys sp.
CTATGCGGCAACCGTCAAAATCGAAACGGGCGACCCGATCATTCAAAAAGCGGAAAAGCTCATCGGTGCAGCGGATATTCCGGATACGGACCTCATGCATCTGCATTTTGCGATGGCAAAGGCGCAAGACGATCTCGGAAACAGCGAACTCTCCCTTCACCACCTGATGCGGGGGAACGCAATCAGAAAGAAAGATCTCGGCTACGATGTTACACGGGACGAGCAGTTATTCGCCGCGATAAAACGGTTTTTCGATTTCGAGACCGTGGCCCGGCAAGCGGAGCCTGTTTCCGATAGTTTCGCCACGCCGATTTTCATATTGGGCATGCCACGATCCGGAACGACGCTTGTCGAGCAGATTGTTTCGTCGCATTCGACGGTGTTTGGCGCCGGTGAATTGGCGATGCTGAACGAGGCCGTCGGCAACAGCGGGTGGCAAATCGAGAAAGATCGGCAAGGCGTGTTCGGCGCCGTGCGGTCTTTCTACAATCAAAACATATCCGAGATTTCCGATTCGCCTTTTGTCACGGACAAAATGCCGCTTAATTTCCGCTGGATCGGGTTCATCATGGAAGCGTTGCCGGAAGCCAGGATCGTCCACGTCAAACGAGAGCCGGCGGCGGTCTGCTGGTCCAATTTCAAGACATATTTCCCGTCGGAGGGACTGAGATTTGCCTTCGATATGCAGGACATCGCAAAATTTTACCGGCTCTATGACGGCCTCATGGATTTCTGGCACGGAAAATATCCGGGCAGAATTTACGATTTGAATTACGAGGCGCTCACCGAGAATCAGGAAGAAGAGACGAGAAAGTTGTTCGGCTACCTTCAACTCGGCTGGGAAGACGATGTGCTGGCGTTTCACAGGAATAAACGAAGCGTGACGACTGCTTCGGACATTCAAGTCCGGCAAGCGATGTATCGAGGCAGCTCGCGCGAGTGGGAAAAATATCGGCAGTGGCTTTCGCCGATGCTTGCGATTCTGAATGCGTAACATTGGGCGATAAAGCCATGAATCCATCCGAGCGTATCGACCGGCTGATCGCAGGAATCACAGACTGGCGTGGCAAAACCTTCGCCGCCGTCCGCAAGGCCATCCTCGCCGCCGACCCGGCGATCGTTGAGGAGTGGAAGTGGATGGGAAGCCCGGTGTGGTCTCGCGACGGCATGATCGCGGTCGCCAACGCCCACAAAGGCAAGGTGAAGCTGACCTTTGCCCACGGGGCGAGGCTGCCCGATCCCGACAGGCTGTTCAACGCGGGCCTCGAAGGCAATATGAGACGAGCCATCGATTTTCTCGAGGGCGACAGGATTGATGCGCGCGCTAAAGAATCTCGTCCGGGCGGCTATCGATCACAATCGGCGCAAACTAAAGAAGAATGCGGCCCCGGCAACGCGGGCAACAATGCGCAAAAGTAAAAAGACCTCCGCCTAATTGGCGCTGAGCAGGCCGATCTTGGCGTTGGCCAGGATCAGGCGCTTGGCCAGCAGCATCGACAGGTTGCGCACGACGTGGTGGCCGCCGCGCGGGTGACGCAGGCAGAACTCGTCGAACCGGTCGAGGCCGAGTTCGAGGACGCTGACCAAAGTGTCCGCCCACACGTCGGCGGAGCGCACGTCCTCGATCAGCGCCATTTCGCCGAACACCATGCCGGGCGCGAGACTGGCGAGCCGCACCCCGCCCGGCAGTTTCACGCTGACCATGCCGCTCTGCAGGAAGATGATCGAGGAGGCCTTCTCGCCGGCGGCGACGATGCGCTCGCCGGTGTGGAAGGTGCGCGTGGCCGCCAGCGCGGCCAGCTCCTTAAGCTCGTCCGGCGTCAGCCCGCTGAGCAGCGCCTGTTCGGCAAGCGCCACCGGATCGGCGATCATGGAATAGCCGCCGTAACGGTAGATCACCTGGTCTTCCGCCCATTCGATCGCCTCGTCGAGCAGGTCGAAGCGCCGCACGCCGGCCAACGATCCGATCGAGGCGCTGATGACGTTCCACACCGTCGAATTCTTGTCGAGGCCGGAGATCACCACCGTGATGTTCGTCGACGTCACGCCCTGCAGGCAATCGGCGAGCAGGGTTGCGGCACCCTCGGTTACCGCTGGCACGCGCCGCAGATCGAGGATGAGGATGTCCGGCCGCACGCCGCCGGCAAGCTTGCGCGAGACGAAATCAACGTTGGCGAAGGACAGCGCGCCAACCAGTTCCATCACGCGGATTTCGCGATAATGGTCGTTGAGAAGCTTCTGCTCGTGCGGCTGCCGGTTGCGGCGCGAGGTGACCGCCTTGATGTCGTAGTCGGCGCTGATCGAGGTGCGCACGTCGCTCGAGCGGTTGAGCACATGCAAATTGAATCGCGACGACAATTCCTCGCAGACCTTGATGCCGCGCACGCTGTTGCCGTGGCTGTCGAGCAGCGGCGAAAACGTGCCAAGCCCGATCTGGCCGGGCAACGCGGCGACGATGCCGCCGCCAACGCCGCTCTTCGCCGGCATGCCGACGCGATAGACCCACTCGCCGGCATAATCGTACATGCCGGAGCTGGTCATCACCGACAGCGTGCGCGTCACCGCATAGGGCGACACCACGCGCTCGCCGGTCAGCGGATTGACGCCGCGGTTGGCGAGCGTCGCCGTCATGATCGCGAGATCGCGCGCCGTCACCAGGATCGAGCACTGGCGGAAATAGACGTCGAGCACCTCGTTGACGTCGCTCTCGACCACCGAATAGTTGCGCAGCAGATAGGCGATAGCGCGGTTGCGGTCGCCGGTTGCGCGCTCGGAGGCGAACACCGCCTCGTCGACGCCGAGCTTGCGGCCGGCGAAACGGCCGAGCGCTTCGCAAATGCGTTCGAACGCGTTGCCGCGCTCGACGCCGTGGATCAGCCCCGAACAGGTGATCGCGCCGGCATTGACCATCGCGTTGAACGGCCGGTTGTCGGCGGTCAGCCGGATCGAATTGAACGCTTCCCCGCTCGGCTCGACGCCGATCTTCGCTTCGACTCGCTCGGCGCCGACGATGTCAAGCGCCAGTGCAAAAGCGAAGGCCTTGGAAATCGACTGGATGGTGAATTCGACGCCGCAATCGCCGGCCTCGTAGACGTGGCCGTCGATGGTCGCGAGCGCGACGCCGAAATGCTTCGGATTGGCCTTGCTCAGTTCGGGAATGTAATCGGCGACCGCGCCGCTCTCGTCGCTGGCATAAGTCCCGATGCAGGTATTGAGGAAATGTCCGAGCGCCGGCTGCGGCTGGCTGCGGCTAATCGCGGCCTGCCGGTGTAGATTGATCATCTGGTCGTTCATATCGGCCCATTCGAGGTAAGCGACGCCACGCCGGTCTTTAATCGGCCGGATAGTTGCGGGTTTCCGGCTTGTTTACAAGACAGGCGAAAGCCGCGCTCGCCAGCCGCCGCAGAAAGCCGCGCGCCACCTGCGGCACGTTGTCTCGGATCACAAGCGGGGAAGCTGTTCAGGAACTCGTGGTCATGCAGCCATAGAGAAACGGCCAGCTCTTGCGGCCGACCAGCTTTTTATCGAGCGCCTCGTTTTGGCAATGCGCCCATTTCACCTTTTCCTTCACCCATTTGGCTTTCGCCGCGTACCACTGCTGCTTGGACCAGTTCGAAATGTCTACCATCTTGGTCGTCAGCATCGCCGTCGGTTTTGCGGCGGTCTTCTCCGGCGCTGGATTTTGCGCAAACGCCGGCGCCGTCGCGACGAGCGTCAGCAATGCTATCGAGAAGGCCGATCTGCGAATGTGGATCATGGTGTGCGTCCTCGCTTGAGATTTGTCCTACCGTCGGCGGCAGCAAGCCCGATCTTTTTGAGTATATTATCGCTCCCCGGCCGCATTCGATTGCAAGTCTTTCACCCGGCCTGCACCGACTTAATCCCAAGATTGTGCAACAACCTGCGGGCGATTTCACCGACAACTATTGACGCAGCAGGCTCGTTCATCGGAGGGATGGCTGGCCGATAGGACCATGCCAATTGAACGCCGTCTGGGTGGTATGGCGCCGCCGCCCGCTGCCCCAATTTTAACTCCTGATCATTTTATAGGCTTAAATCTTGAATTGTATGCAATTCAATTGTTAGGCCGACAGCCGGCGACGTCGGCCCTCCGCCGCGGTTTTCTTTCCAAATCAAACGCTTAGGCCAATTGCCCGCGACCTCGCGCCGGTCGAGGCATCCCGGCTGAGCACGATGCGCATCAAATCGGCCACGTTCTTTGCCTGTAGCTTGTCCATGATACGGAAACGATGCACTTCAACGGTGCGCGGGCTGATGCCGAGTTGACGGGCGGCTTCCTTGTTGGAATCGCCCTTGGCGATTTGCGCCAGGACTTCGCATTCCCGCCGCGTCAACAGATCCTGACCGCGGAAGCTGTGCGGCTGCCGCGCAGCGGCGTGCCCGGCGATCTCTTTTCGGTTCCAGCCGTCGATCGCAGCGCCTACGCGCGCAATCAGCACTTCGGTATCGAAAGGCTTCTCGATGAAATCGAAGGCGCCGCGTTTAATGGCATCGACGACCACCGGTATTTCACCCTGCGCAGACATAATGACAATGGGCGCCCCGAAATGGTGCGCATCAACTTTGGTCAATGCATCCAGCCCGGAGCAGCCCGGCAAGTGAATGTCGAGAATGACGCATGCCGGCGTCCGATTGCGCGCTTCGGTCAGGAATGACTCGCTCTCGCCGAAACTCGTCAACCTGTAGCCGGCCATTTCAAATACGATTGAAAGCAGGTCGCGGATATGAAAGTCGTCGTCGACCAAAAACAGCTCCGGTCGAGCCTGCTGGGTAATCCTGCTATTCGCGATCATCGGTCTCCCCGCCTGCACAATCGCGACCCGCCTTCTCGACCTTGTGCTCGCGCGCACTAGTAAATTCAGGAATCCTGGCATGGCTTGCCGCACCAGCCGGCGCGGCCATTACAACTGTACCTTTACTGGTAACATCGTACGACACCGATCGGCTGATGGGTATAGTGAGTCGCCAATCGTCGCCGCCGGTTTGCTCATTCAACGCCATGCCAAATCGATCGCAGCATCATTCACGCCAAACGAAACGGTATGCTTGCGCGCAGCTTCGTCGATAATCATTAATAGTCATTTGAGGCACACATTAAAGTTCGGCATCCAGCGTCACGAATTTGTGTCGGTGAACGACAAACCTCGTGAAGCGCAAAGCGGCGGCGGCGGCGCCGGCGCGATCACGGTCCGATCCGAAGACTAACTTCTTGGCTCCATCGGATCGGCGAGCATCGGTCTTATTCACGCGGCCGGTCTGTCGTTTCACGTCCGGTCAGGCGCGATGCCGGTCACGCAACCGGATGACCGCCGTAATTTGGCGATCTTTATCGTGACCTTGCGGTGCACAAAGGCCGGCCCCCGCTCCCCATCCGTCGGTCCGTACGTTCGCTTTACAATTCGTTCGCAACCGAATTAAATAATTCATAGTCCCGTTGCCGGGTCGTATCGCCTGCCGCTTGTGGCCGCGGCGGAAACGGAGGAACGACGTCGAATGTCCGGAAAATCCAAGCGCGTTTGCGTCGATGTCGGCGGCACCTTCACCGATTGCTTGGTCATGGATGAAACCGGCCTGTTGCAGAAATTCAAATCTTCGACCACGCCAAGCGACCCCTCCAAGGGCTTTATGGAAGCAATGAAAAAAGCCG